>JAUVYQ010000106.1 GCA_030603035.1 Phycisphaerae bacterium
CATCGCCGCTCCAGGCAACGGCCAGGCCATCCTGAAAGTATCTGTAAGCATCCGTCCAGGATGACCCATTATTTGCACCGCTGGCGTCCGCATCCACGTAAATGGTTCCTCCCGCAGCAGTTGCGGCAGCTCCCAGCGCTACCAGAAACACCGATATTACCCGTAAGGTCGTGAGATTTGTTCTATTAGCCATTTTTACTCCTCTTGAAAAGTGTTAATATTTAAAGTCCCGTAACAACACCCGTTCAGGGTGTTTGTTGTTATGGGAGAGTGCACCGATACCTTCTCGGTAGAATTCCCCGGAATGGGTGTAATTGGCCTGCATTTTCATCACATCTCCTGTCTCTGCTATATTTACCAGAGATGGCCCTATTATACACGTTTAAATCTGATTGTCCAAAAAAAATATAAAAAATCCACGCCTAATAAAAACCCTGAAATTCGTGTTCATCTGTGGCTAATTTTTCTCCGTGCCTTGGTGTCTTAGTGGCAAATATAAAAAAAATTCACTTGACATCTAACTTTCTATGAAGTATAATACATATCTAACAATTAAACAGTCAATACAGTATCCTAAATTCGGAGGAATTCCCAATCATGAGCATCGAGAATCCAACTTTAGTTCACTTTAGGCACTTTAGCTCACTCTTAACTCACGAGTATCCAGAATCCAGCTTGTCCCCGAATGTCGTAATCGGGGATCCAACCGTACCTGTAAGGCACATGTCAACGGTCCACGGCATCTTTACAACTGTAGAGGACTCTCTACAAATCGACCCTTTTTTAACAAACAAAGCCAATTTCCGAAAAAGTCAAGTGAATGTAACCTCTTTAATAACAAAGGATTATGAAAATAAATCCAATTGGACACTTGGTGAAAACAAACCCAATTCAAAGCCAATTCAAACCCAAACAAACCCAATCAAAGCCAATTTCCGAAAAGCACAAATGAATGTAAACTCACTTATAACAAAGGATTACAGAAAATAGGATGATTTCGCAGTCCGAAAAAACAAACCCAAAACAAACTCAATTTCCGAAAAGCCGCAATGTTCTTAAACTTCTATTTAACAAAGGATTATAAAAATGTACCACTTCGCAGACACGGGGAAAACAAACCCAAACAAACCCAATTTCAAAGGCAAAAAAAATGCTGCTGCGTTTGACGATTAATGGACGGCGTAAGTCGTTTGGTTACTACGCCGACGAAATAGAAGCTGCGTTGGCGCCAAACAAAAACATACTAAGAGCAGGAACGAAAAACTTTTTTGCATTCGCCTGTCCCGAGATAATGCTCCCATCGCCAAGCTTATAAAGAGGGAGGATATGAACCGGGGCGGGGAACAAATCTTGCCGAAGGTGCCGGCGAGATTGTTACAGAAGAAGCGCTGAAGCTGCTCGGAGCGATGAAACAAAAAAAATAGAATATTGCCAGATAGGAATTTTCAAATCAGGTAAAGGGGAAAACGATGCTTGCCATGAGCATAAAATTCTTAGTAATACTAATTGCCTTGCTTGCCTTGCTTGTCCTTGCAGCCTTAGTCATCGGGGCGGTCGTCCTGGTACTGGTGCTGCTGGCCAGAAAGAAAAAAGGTACTCCTGAAAAGTCGGCACAGGACTCGCCGACAACGTAGACAACCTGCCGACGCTACTATATTATTAACAAAGTGCGATAGAGATTCTGCGGCTACGAAAGTTTGTCCCTGTTCTCGTAGATTTTTAATATCGCGTCGGCGATGTCATCCATATCCCTTTTGGTTGTGAGAAGAAGTCGTTGGCTGAGCCATACTGCTTCTTCGCAAAGCTGGTCATTATCGGGATAGTGATTTTGCTCACGGTACTGATTCAGTCGCTTCTTTGAAAAGCTTCTCTTGAAATTCTTTGAATTCAAAGCAGCTTCAATTAGACCGTCTTTATATTGGGGGCCATATCCGCCGGAACAGGGAATACCCTCTGCGCTTAGGGCGGAGAGGAATCTGCCTCTGGGTAGGTTATTAAAGTGCTCTTTTTTATACCGGAACGGATACAGATGGTATGCTGCTCTGGTCACACCTTCGTATAATTTGTGGGGGATAATCCCGGGAATGTCTTTGATTCTCGACGTCAGATATTGGGCGTTTTCGTTACGTGTTTGGGCATCTTTCTCGAGTCGCTTCATCTGGGAAAGCAGTATAGCCGCCTGGTATTCCGTCATTCTGCGGTTGGTTCCTATGATGGGGTAACCGCTGGTCCTTTTTACACTTCCATACGGCCTGCCGCAGTTGTGGTAAGAGTAACATCTGTCCATTGTTTCATCATCGTCTCCGATTACGGCGCCTCCTTCACCACAGGGCAGATGTTTCGAGTTCTGGAAACTGAAACAGCCCAGGTCACCTAACGTCCCGCACTTTTTACCCCTCCATTCCGCCAGCCACGCCTGGCAGGCATCTTCTATTACCTTGAGGTTGTGCTTTTTGGCAATAGCGTTAATTTTGTCCATATTTGCCGGCAGCCCAAGAATATGAACCGGCAGAATTGCTCTGGTATTTTCGTTGATTCTTTCTTCTATTTTGTCCGGATTTATCTGAAAGGTTTCAGGGTCGGTATCGGCAAAAACCGGCAAGGCACAAGAACCAATGACCACATTATACGTGGCAATAAACGTATAAGGAGAGACAATAACCTCATCGCCGACTCCTATATCAAGTACGTGCAGAGCCGTAAGCAGAGCATTGGTTCCATTTACCGTGCAAACACAGCGCTTTGCCCCCATTAATTCAGCATACTTTTTTTCAAATTCTGAAACCGTGTTGCCTCTACCCCTGAACCAGTTTCCGCTGCGGAGTATAGATAGAACGGATTTTTCGGCAGTTTTGTCCCAGATCGGCCAACCGGGAAAAGGTTTAGTTCTGACAGGCCGACCGCCGAGGATTGCAAGTTTACCTGCTTTTTTGCTTATGTTTCCATAGGCAGGAATTCCCCCTGACGCGACAGCAGCGATAGTACCTGCGGATGCGGTAGCCAGAAACTCTCGTCTGGTTAAATTGTTTTTATTCATCTTTAACTCCCTTCATTTTGGAAGAAGTTCATGATAATACCCGAAAAACGAGAACGGAATATCAGGGAATCAGCGTTGGTATATCGATAATCTGGTGGTCTGACGGCTTCAACCCTTTCTTGTACCTGCCCATACCAATCCGATTGGGCTTGTACTCGCCGACTAAATCCACCTTGCTTTTGGCCGGAATCTTATCTTCCATACCCATCGCCCAGTAGCAGGCGTTCACAAGAAGACGCCGGAATCCTTCACTCTTCAGGTCGTCCCCGTGTCCCATCGTCGTCGTGAAAACGCGAGCAGTTTTTCCTTTTGTACCTGTATAAGTCTTGAGCCAGGCCACAGGCACCGGTTTTTTCTTTAGATTAGGTTTATCTTTCGGGTTCATACCCACGAGCACCTGTCCCATAATCAGCGGCTTGCTGTCACCGGTCAGCGTCGTAATGGTGTAAACATCGGACGGGCCCCAGATATCGTCACAGCCTTTGACAATGGGATGGTTCTCCATACCCCTTGCCACCACTCCGCGAGTGCTTTCTCTTCCGTGGCCTCCATAATGGCCGGCCCAGGTCTCTCCTAAAACCTGACGTCCGTACCCGCCTTTGAATTTGTTGTCTCGAAAACTGTATTTGGCGTATGGACTATTCTTGTTCTTTCTGTAATAGAACGCGTGCGTCGCCGTCCTTAAGCCCACGATCGGCTTGCCCGAATTCGTGTAATCAATAATGTGTTTCATCTGCTCGTCGGGCAGCTCTCGGAAACGGAGGAACATCACCATCAGGTCCGCCGTCTTGAGCGCCTCAAGGCCGGGGATATTTTCCTGTGCCCCCGGGTCTATCTCGCCGGTCTCCTTGTCTAAGGAAAACAGTGCAGTACACTTGAAGCCGTGATGCACAGCCATTATCTTCGCAAGCATCGGCATCGAGTCCTCCGACCGGTATTCATCGTCGCCGATGACAAAAACGATGTGCTTACCCTTGCCCGGCCCCCTCTTACCCTTAAACACAACCCAGGGCTCATCGGCGTTTACCTGACAGCCTAACAGCCAGCTCAGCCCCACGAACACCAACGTCCAAAGCTTAACTGTATATTTCATCTTGTTCATCTTCACACCCTTTCATTTTTAATCATCACATTACATTCGATGGACAACCAGATATGTTAATATAACAAACCCTGCTTTATTTTTCAACCCTCTTAATAGGCAAAATTCGAGTTTTTTCGCTGTCCAGGGCTGAAATCCCCAAAAGGAAGCCAAATATAGTTGCAATTTCGAGGCACATCTGGTATACTAACGAAACCAAATTTCAGCGGTATACCTAAGCAAGTTTAAATGGAAATATAAGTTTAGGAGTAATATCATGTGCAGGAGAGTGAATTTTCCAATTCTTTTTGTTCTGGCATTAGTATTATGCCTGGCGTGGAGTACTGTTGACCAGGCGGAGGTTCCAAAACCGATAACGCTTGACACGGACCCAAATCTTGCCGGCTGGTGGAAGTTTGATGACGTTGCCGGCAAAACCGCTGCAGATTCTTCCAGGCACGGCCGTAAGGGCACGCTCAAGGGCAACCTGTCGTTCGACAAAAATTCGGTCCCAGGCAGGACAGGCAAGGCACTGAAGCTCGACGGCGGTGATGACCTCGTAGAGATAACCAAATACAAAGGCGTTACCGGTACGCGGCCTCGAACAGTGGCGGCGTGGATTAAGACGACGAACTCTAGGGGTGAAGTTATCTCGTGGGGCGCGAGGGACTACGGTAAAATGTGGATATACTGCTTCATAAGGGGTCGTTTAGGCGTGACGCCCCATGGCGGATACTACTACATTAACGATGCAGTACACGACGATAAGTGGCATCATGTGGCGGTGGTGGTCGTAGAGGCCGAGCTGCCGAATCTGCACGATGATGTCAGGCTTTATAAGGACGGTATCCCAGCGGAAATCCACGACATTGGCCTTCTTGACCTTTGGCCGATTGAGACCGGTGCCGAACTCGACGTCACGATAGGTCGGCGATTCAAAGGTCTCATCGATGACGTTCGTGTCTACGACCGTGCACTGTCGGAGGACGAGATAAAGGCTATTTTCACGTTGAAGAGTAATCGCCCACTGGACAAATCCAGACGATAATGCCGAAGATATAGACACAGATATAGGCCTTGCCTTCCAGCGAACCATCCTGGTCGCGTGCCTTGTCAAGGCCCGAACAATATCGAAAGGAGCTGAATGATGGAGAATAAAAAAGTAACTCGGCGAGAGTTTATGCGCGATAGTGCGATAGCTGCAGCGAGTGTGGCTGTGGGGCTCGGAGCAGTGGCCGGACAAAACGCCAAGGCCGCCAACACATCAAAGATTCTCAATTACAACGAGAATATGCTCTACCGCCGGCAGGGCAAGACCAATCTGATGGTCTCGGCAGTGTGCCTTGGTGGGCACTCGCGGAGCAACGTGGAACAGCGGACCGAAATAGTCAGCCGCTGCATTGACGCAGGCATCAACTACATCGATGCATGCACCAGAGGTGAGGTAATCAGAGATGCCAAAGCCCTGAGAGGGCGCCGCGACAAGATGTACCTATCCCTGTCCTACTGTGGCCGAGAGACGCGCAATCCGGATTACCGGACGGCCGAAAAGCTGCTGGAAAGTCTGGACGTAGTGCTGAGGGATTCGAAAGAGGAGTACACGGATTTGTGGCGTATCACCTGTTATGAGCCCGGCGGCAGACATACGTTCAACACATCCTGCGAGATGGTTGAGGCGCTTGAGAAGGCGAAGAAGCAGGGCAAGGCCCGGTTCATTGGGTTCTCTACACACGACCGCCGGTGGATAAAGTTTATGATTGAATACTTTCCTCAAATTGACTGTATCTGCTTTCCTTTCACCACTATGAGTAAGAGGGCCCAGACAGATAGTGTGTTCCCGGCTCTGAAGAAGTGTGACGTGGGGGCTTTCGGGATTAAGCCTTTTGGGGCTGCCTCACTGTTTACGGGTAACCGGGAAGAAAACGACAATAATGCGCGTCTGGCTATCCGGTACATCCTGCTCAGCAATACGGTAATCCCGATTCCGGGCATGAACAGCATCCATCATGTTGATAACGTGGTCAAGGCCGTAAAAGAGCGCCGCGAACTCGACCTAAAAGAAAGGGCCAAACTGGAAAACGCCAGCAAGCAGATGTGGGCTAAATTACCGCCCCACTATCAATGGCTCAAGGACTGGGAATACGTCTAATAGATAACGTCCGGCCAATTAAGTTTTCGCGATGAGGCACAACAGCAGCACCTATCTTGTCGCTGAAATTCAATACAAAGTAGAATGTATGAGATATTGTCTCTTGATGATTGTTCTGGCGGCAGTGGCCGTTGCCGGAACGGGCTGTGAGCAAATAAAGGCCAAACAAGAACCACAGACACACACGGAACGGTCAGCGGATGACGAGCCCCTGCTGCTGCTTGAAGATGAGGAAGAGGAGTCTGTCTCGCCGGGTGGGACTGTAGCTGATAACAGTCGCTGCTACGTTTGCCATATGAACTATATACAAGAGGATATCGCCGTTACCCACGCACGGGCGAACATCGGCTGCGCGGATTGCCACGGCGACTGTGATGCGCACATTGCCGACGAATCCTGGGCCTGGGGTGAAAACGGCACGCCGCCGGGTATTATGTATCCTCGGGCGAAGATTAATCCATTCTGTATGGGCTGTCATCCCGCCGGCAAGATCGACGCCGAGCAGCACAAACCTCTCTTCGCCGGCACCGGCGAGAAAAAATATTGTACCGACTGCCACGGTAACCACCGCCTGGCCCATCGTAAATGCAAATGGAAGTAGCTCGTCTGTTTCACCCCGATTTCATTCGAGTGTTGTTTCTAAGTATTTTAGTGAAATAGAAGTTTAGTAAAGCAGTTGAATGGCCGAAATATTAGTTTGGAAGTTGCAAAGGTTTTTCAGTAGAATAAGCTTTATGTTTTGTAAATAGATTTAAGTAGGAGATATGAGATGAAGCGATATGTCTTGAGCATTGTGTTAATGACTATGTTTGTCTCAACAGCGGCGCTTTCTCAGGAGCCTGGACCGGAGGATATAGAGCACCAGATACATCTGCGCAATATGCAGTTAGAACTGGAAAAGCGAGAATCAGAATTTAGCTTCCAGGAAAGAATGCGAGAGCGAGCGCTTGAGCTGGAGAAACGAGGGATTCAGCTTGAGCGCCAGCGGAGACCACAAGAGCGTCCGGAGCATTGGAAGCACCACCGGAAGGCAGGGAAGCTTCCATTTATCCTCGTGTGTTTCGTTGTCCACATCCTTGTGACGGTCTGGGTCTATAAAGATATACGCGAGCGGAACTCCGGCTCCGGTATATGGATAGTGATTGCGCTTCTGACCGGCCTGTTCGGGGTATTGGCATACGCTATCGTTCGCCTTGGTGATACTCGCCAAACGAAATAGTGAGTGGAACATTCCCTCTTGGCGCCGCGACCACTGAACGAATAGACCGATTTCGAGGGAAAAGAAAAGCCGGTTTTGCAATACCGCTCAGGCCAACCTCTCAACTGCCTCAGCGACCAGCTCGCCTATCGGCAGATGTTGTGGGCAGCAAGCTTCCGCAAGTTTGTAATCGGTACGGAGCAGCTTGTTTCTTACCTTGCCCGGAATTTGGGCGAAAAGCTCTCTTGCTCTATCCTGCTCACCATAGCTGTTGTAATACATCAAATACCGCATAATATCACTGACATAAGGCACATTCGGCAGGGCCGAGTCACAAATGTATGCACAGCTGGCACAATAACCGCTGCAGCTCGTCTCGGCGTATTCCTTGAAAACCACCATATCTGCTTGAGTAAGCTTGGTTTTGTCCAGCACTGCTGCAATGTTTGAAGTTAAATGAGCGATATTCCTCATCCCTACGCACACAGAGCTGAACCTTTTATCTTGAAGTACAACTTTTATCTTTGCCTGTTCCCTGGTAAAACCTCGCTTCAGGAAGTGTTCGACCAGTTTTTTATCCTCTTCGGTTCTAACTCTCTGGCCCATTCCCAGAGTCTTTATAGCCATAAGACCTTTGCCGGCTTTATGACACGCCTCAATAGCAGCGTTCAACTTCTTGTCCTGCATCAAGCGAAAATTGTAGATTGTCATTGCCACTTCAATCCAGTCAAGCTTAGCTACAGCGGCAAGGACTTGGGCCATATTTTGATGGGTGCTGATACCAAAAAACCGTATCAGTTTTCGCTTCTTTGCGCTTTCGGCCCATTTCTTCAGCTCCTTTGTTAATAGTGCGGGGTCGGGACACTGGTGAAAGCCATAGTACAGATCGATGTAATTCGTGTTCATTCTTTTTAGAGAGGTCTGAAGGCGCTCTTCCACTTCCTTTACGGTTCTCGCACGCGATGCCTTGCTGGAAATGAATAATTTCTTTCGGGCCTTTGGATTCTTAGAAAGGAATTTACCTATACCAAGCTCACTGTTTCCACCCACATAGTTGTGTGCCGTATCCCAGTAGAAAACACCCCACTGAGGGGCTTTTCTTAAAACTATTTGGTTCGCAAGAAGGTCTTGATTTCCACCTAAGCACAGGCACGGAAGCTTAATGCCTGTCTTACCTAATTTTCGTTTCGGCACCTGTGGGAGTTTGGGTTTTTGCGGCTTTCCTGGAGCATTAGGGTCAACAGCGTTCGGCTCACCTGGGCCGGCTTTTGCTTCAGCCGAACCCCGTATTAAATACGGGGCCAACCCCGCAGCCCCCATCGTTTTCAAAAAATTCCTTCTATCGATTTTATCGCGTTCTTATTTCATCACATTAGACTCAAAAAAACAAATTTTAGTGCATAACCAGCCATCAACGAAAGACTATTCATGGCCAAATAATACACACAGTTTTGAAAGCAGCTTAGAGTCTTCTTA
>JAUVYQ010000160.1 GCA_030603035.1 Phycisphaerae bacterium
CCAAACAAGCATAGCCGTAGCGGCGCCTGTTGAGCCGCATATTTCGCTTTTAGACTAAACCGCGAAATCGCCGGCGAAAAAGTTTCGCAAAATATATTTCGCTTTTCCCTTGACCACCGCTTCGCTTTCGGGTAATTTCTAATTCGAAACGTTTCGCTTTACATTTTTTAGGAGATTGCTTTTATGGACAAACAAGAAAGAAAAACTGTTGTAGCGGTGCGAATGGAGCTTTCCGACATGATCGAAAAGCTGTCCGCACTGCATGAATACTTAACCGATTATTTAAATTCAGAAGGAGAACCCAATGAACAAAGAAGAAACAACGTTTATAGCAGAATCCCTCATTGACCTTAACTCGCTAATCGACGTAATAGAGCTGCTGCACAAATCGTTAACCGAATTCATTCTCCAGAAAGGGGAACCCAATGTCGAAAGTCCCAACAATTCTAACCGCGGAGGAAACTAAACGCATTCTTAACGCCATTCGATATCCGAAAGGACCGGGATCGCAGCAGCCCCAAAGTTATCGAAACTTCGTATGCACACTGTTCATGCTCGACGCAGGATTGAGAGTGTCCGAAGCCATCCAACTGAAAAGACACATGCTCTGGCAAAATGATCAAGTGATTTCCTCTCTATCTGTGCCGGCGGAAATTGCAAAGCTACACAACAGCAGAATCATACCTTTATCGGAACGGCTCAAAACTGAGATCATCTTCATGCACGAACACACATGGACCAACAGTCCGGAATACGCAAACGATTATGTTTTTCACACCGGAGGAGGATCGAAGCACGTCACACCCAGGCGAATCCAGCAAGTGATCAGCGCAGCCGGCCTTGCTACGATCGGCCGGCGAGTCTGGCCTCATGTTTTTCGTCATACTTTTGCGAACAAGTTAATGCGGGTGACTAACATTCGAGTCGTTCAGGAGCTGCTCGGACACAAGAATCTGACATCGACCCAGATCTACACACACCCGAACAGTCAGGACCTGCTCACAGCAATCGAAAAAATGTAAGGACCGCAAGGATGCCGAAGAAAAAAAAGGCGATAAAGTTTCGCCGGCTGCCACCACATAAAAAACTTGCCCCGGGTGAAAAAAGGCTCACCGCCTCAGCTCGAAAATTGTACAACAGGATCTACACATTCGGCGTGTCCGGATGCTGGATGTCAAACGAAACATTAGCCGGCCAAATGGACTGCTGCACAAAGACCATAAAGCGGGCTCGAAAGCTGCTTTTCAAACGCGGCGATATCCTCGTTTGCAGAACACTTCCACGCACCTGGTCATGCTGGGCGAAGACGCACCCGGCCGTCAAAAAGAAAGCGATTTTATACTTCAAAGGGGGGTATCTCGATAACCCGTTTTACGAAGAGCCAGGGCCGAAAACAGTGGGGGGACAAAATGTCCCCTCTGAGGGGACAAAATGTCCCCCAAGTAGGAAGAATAGAGGAGCCCTTACGGGCTCCATTCCTAAGGGAGCTTCCGATAAGGAACGTCCGCTTCCAGCGGACACGTTATTGACCTCTGGTGAAGGCTCTCCGGCCTCCTCCAGAGTACGCGCTACGTCTCATAGCTCAGCCGCAGAATCCGGGGGGGCTGTGCCCCCCCAGACCCCCCCAGCGGATCAGTCGAACAAGGGGCAGGATTCAGAGCTGAGACGCAAGTTCGAAAAGCTTCGAAAAGAGCGCGTAACCAGTAAAAAAAAGTATCAGCAGAAAAAATACTTTCCAACATGATTTCAAAAAGCGTTATGATATGAATTGAAAACCTTTAGAGTGTGAGAAACGCGATAATGGGAATTCCAATTTTACCAGAACCGGGTCCGTTTGGAACGGATGAAATTGCCTGTTGGCCGGTCGGAGAAACCCCGGCGATTCTCTGGGCTGTTTTTTCCGGAATCGAAAAAGGTGCACTCTGGAACCCTGCGATTCACCCATCACCACCAAACGGCACATTCAGGCTCGAGCAATGGGTCACCATCGAAATCTCCTGGCTTTTTAAAAATGACCTTTGGTGGTGTCAATATTGGCCACGTTTGGGAAACCAAGACGTTAGCCAAATAGTATTCAGTAATCGCAAAGTTCCACCATGGTACTTTGTCTTTTTTTCTCAATTGATTCCCCAAGGCTGTATTTATTCCTTTATAAACGACCAAACGGAACCTCCGCCACAGATTTTCAAAAACGGAATCTGTCAGATTTTCTCATCTGCATAAAGGCAAACGATGGAACTTAAAGAAACATTGGGACTTTTAAACATCGACATAGTTGAAGGATTATTCGTTGAAATTTTTCTCATAGACCTTTATGCTTATACAATCAGAGTCGCAAACAGGCGAGACGGCACTTGTTTTTATCATACGATTACGGAGAACATCGTGATACCAGGTGGAATTATAATGTGGCACGGCTTACTTGCCGATATCCCCGCCAGCTATACTCTGTGCGACGGTACCAACGGCACACCGGATCTTCGCGATAAATTCGTAGTCGGCACCCCCGTTGGAGTAGACCCGGGCGGAGTCGGCGGTAACGTCAACCACGCTCACACATTCACCGGCGATGGTCACTTCCACGGACTAGGTGCGGGATTCGGCTTAACAACAGGACCCGACAGAGATTCTATAACTACCACCAACCCGGCAATCGGTACAACTGATCCGGAAGACGGCCGACCTCCGTTCTACGCGATCGCTTACATCATGAAGTTATAAAAAAGGTCGATGCTAAACTACCGACCGACTGTCGTTCGGACGTTACAATCGATCGTGTGAAGTTTTTTTTCTTGACTTCTTGTTGAAAACCTGTTATCTTAAAAAAAAACGCAGTAGCACGCATTACAGGAGTTCACTTTTTTCATGAGAGCTGAACTCCGGAGCCTGGGAGCTTCTGGGAGTTCCCAGGCTTTTTTCATTAATGTAACTTTTCAGAAAGGAGTATGAATCATGTTTACCCCAAGAACATTCATCACACTTGAGGAACTAAAAACCGCGATCCCGTTCTCTCAACGGTTCGCACTAGTAAAGTTCGGCGGTGGTATAACTCAAATGTCCGGCTCGATAGCCGGCAATACCTTCGCAAGAAACAGGTACGGCAATTATGTTCGTGCACGTACGAAACCAGTTAATCCCGACACTAGCTTGCAGCAGCGAGTAAGAGCAGCAATCTCCGGACTGGCTTCAAGGTGGAGCGTAACTTTGTCAGCTGCTCAGCGAACAGCATGGGGACTCTACGCTTCCAGCGTTACGATGAAAAACAAACTCGGAGAATCAATCAACCTGTCAGGCTTCAACCACTTCATCAGAAGCAATGCTTTTCTATCGCAGTACGGCCTCACAAACATCGATGCCGGCCCCGTTGACTTCACACTGCCGGCACAGGACCCGACTCTGACGATCACCGCATCAGAAGCAACTCAACAGGTAATGATCGCGTTCGACGACGGACTCGGTTGGGAATCGGAAGATAACGCTTACCTGACAGTCCTTTTCGGTCAACCTCAAAACCCGCAGCGTAATTTCTTTGCCGGACCATGGAAAGGTATCAGATTTCTTACCGGTAGTGTCGGAGTTCCTCTGGTTTCACCTCTGCCGGTAGGAGCATTATTCCACGTCGACGAAGATCAACGGATATGGTGTCAGTTCCGGATCCACAGAGCAGATGGTCGGGTGACAGAACCTTGGACCGCACAATGCATTGTGTTAGCTGCTTTCCCGTAACAGATGCTCAAAGGCCAAATAGTTTTATGGTACGGTTCGATCGCGACTATCCCCGATGGCTGGGTTCTATGCGATGGTGACAACGGTACGCCCGACCTAAGAAATCGCTTCATGGTTGGGGCGGGCGATTCCTATGCCGTCGATGACACAGGCGGTTCAGTGAATCACAACCATAATTTCACCGGTGACGGACATTACCACTTTCTTACCGGAATTCACGGCCCAGCGGCACCAGGAGATGACGGCCCTCAATTCACCGATGCCAAAAACGTTACCGGAACAACCGACAACGAAGACGGTAGACCACCTTATCACGCACTCGCTTACATCATGAAACTACACGACGATCCTGATCCGCGTTCAGATCTTCCCTGGCCTTATGCTGCGAAGGCGATCATTCAACACACACACCAAGCGAATGTTTTACAGATATGGCTCACGTTCAGATTTTCAATGAACACCGTAAACAAACCGGCCGACAACAAATGGCTAATCGAATGCGACGGAGTCCCTGAGGCAATCGATTCATCCGCCTGGGTGGATCCGTGGACGATGCTCTTGACTATAGACCCACTCGTAGGAGCTCCTGAAGAAGTAACCGTCGAATACGATGGCCCGAGCAATCTCCTAGCTACCGTCTGGGACAAACAGTGGGAACCCTGGGGCCCCATAGTGTCCGTCGAGATTCCCACGCCCCCTGAAACAAAAACCTTTTCGACGGGACCAGCCCCCCAGGACGATGTCGATGTCTCTGGAATTACGATCCTTTTCTTAGACTGCTCAGGGCACGATATAGTTATAGGCGGATTCGTCGGCGGTAAAAACGGTCAGGTCCTGCACATAAGCAGACTCTGTGCTGCGGCAAACGATGCAAAGCTTGAACACAATCACATTAGTGGAAATCAGGACATCTTCCTGCACAAAGGAGCCGACGAAACACTCACCGGAGAATACGGAGGATGGCTGCTTGCATGCAACGGCACAAACTGGTATGATGTCAGCCATGCAAAACATGTTTGACCCAAAGGAGTAATCATGGCCAACGAAATGTATTTAGTAATCACACTTCGACGAATGGTCGAAGATCGGGACCAGGGCGAACAGATTTTCGAACTGGTCAAACAAAAATTAGCAGACCGGCCGGACATCAAAGTAACCGGCCATGTCACAAACCATTTTGATCTGGAGGATTAAACATGAAAACTTTTCTACTCATTTGTATACTCTTAAGTATATTACTTATGAGTACAGGTTGCACAATGCAATTCAAGGCAAAAGAAATCGAACTCGAGGGTCATTCGAACACAACCTACGAATTCACCGGCTTCGCCTGGACAGAACAACCAGCAGATCTGCCGGCTCCGGCTGACTAATCGCGATCGCAGCCTTAAAAATCTTAAAACCAGAGGAAAAACCCAATAAAAAACCCACACAGGGGAAGGAGTACTATATAAAAATCCATATATAACAACCAAAAAGTATCAAAATCCTGCAAAAATCCTGCAAAAATATTCATAAAAATATTCACCCACAAAAAAAGCCCGGATGATTTTCCGATCATCCCCCGAAAATCCTTCCATCATTCAAAACAGACCTGGGCCATATAGCTGCTAACACACAACAAACAATTCTATAACCTTCATCACGTAATCGAAAAAGTCCAGTAGGGGGGGCTTCGCCCCCCCCTTCCTTCGCTCCGCGAAGGAATTCCCCCCCCAGAGGGGGCTTCGCCCCCTCATTTTCCGCTACGCGGAAAAATGAAAGGGGGGGTATCCCCCCCCTTCACCCCCCCGTTTTCCGCTACGCGGAAAAATGAA
>JAUVYQ010000184.1 GCA_030603035.1 Phycisphaerae bacterium
CTATCACAAGCGGCCAGACAGCGAGCAGATTCACCGCGCCGGCGAAAAAATCTTTGACGATTGTTTTTGCATTCAGGCCGAACCCCTTTAATCGCCGGGCAAAACTAACTCTGGCCAGAAGAACAATTAGGGCTATTACGGCCAGCCCGCCAATACAGTAAATAAGATTTCTAAGAAAAGTTTCCTGCCACCCCGGCAGGCCGCCAAGGAGCTCTTCCGCAAGTGCTGCTGCAACTCCGACAGCCCCAAACCAGATAAATAGCGGGATAAAGGGCAGATAAAAAGGCATATTATTTCGACGAGGCACCGAGTCGGCCAATGCCTTTCTGCCCAGAGATGTTTTAAGCAGCCAGCCGCCGAATAATATCACCCCACCCAGCAAGATAACGTCTGTTAAGGTTATAAAGCCCACGAATTTCATTGACTATTTACTATTGAATATTTACTATTTTTCATTGTCAATTGTCTGTTGTCGATTGTCAATGGAAAATAGATTATGGACATATTTCACATTGAAGGACCCGTTCGGCTTTCCGGCTCCGTTACAGTAAACGGCTCAAAAAATGCCTCTCTGCCGATAATGGCCGCTGCTATTTTAGCCGGCGGCAAATCGTCTCTTTCGGCAGTGCCTCATCTTTCCGATATTTCCGTCTTTCGCAAATTGCTTGGCCAATTGGGCTGCAAGGTAACCAAAAACCGCAAAGGCGACTTGTGCATAGATTCGGCGGTAATTGATAATCCGGTGGGCGAGTATGAAATTGTCCGCAAAATGCGGGCCAGCATTTGCATACTCGGCCCGCTGCTTGCCCGTTGCGGCAGGGCGGAGGTTTCAATGCCCGGCGGATGTGCAATTGGCGACAGGCCGATTAACATTCACCTCAGGGGCCTGCGGGAGCTTGGCGCACAAATCCGTCTTGAAAACGGATATATCATCGCCGAAGCGCCGAATGGTTTGACAGGCAAAGATATTTTTATGGGCGGGCCGTTCGGCTCAACCGTGCTCGGAACCGCAAATGTGCTGATGGCCGCAACGCTGGCAAAGGGTCGGACCGTTATCGAATCGGCTGCCTGTGAGCCGGAAATAGCTGACCTTGCAAACTGTCTTAATAAAATGGGTGCAAAGATAAGCGGTATCGGCTCGCCCCGGCTGATTATTGAAGGAGTTAAACAGTTGCAGCCGGTCGAATATCAGGTAATTCCGGATAGAATCGAGGCCGGAACATTTATGGTCGCCGCCGCGATAACGGCAGGCGAGCTGCGGCTGCACAACTGTCGGCTCGATGATATGATGGCCGTCGTTGACAGGTTAAGAAACGTCGGCGTAACGGTCGATGCCGCCGGCGACGGCTGTGTCGTTGCCCGCAGCGGTTCTATAAAGCCGGCTGATATTACCACCCAGTCCTATCCGGGCTTTCCCACCGATTTGCAGGCCCAGTTTATGGCACTTTTTTCGCTTGCCGATGGCAATAGCGTCATAATCGAAAAGATATTTCCCGACAGATTTATGCACGTTGCCGAGTTAAATCGAATGGCGGCGAATTTGCGCAAGGAAGGGCCGACCGTCATAGTAGCAGGAGTGAAGAAGCTAATAGCCGCTCCGGTGATGGCTTCAGACCTGCGGGCCTCGGCGGCATTGGTTCTGGCCGGGCTGGCTGCCGACGGGACTACTGTTGTCAACAGGGTTTATCACATCGACCGGGGCTATGAAAAAATCGAAGAAAGACTCAATCCCGTCGGTGCAAAAATAACGCGAGAAAGTATTTAACCCGGATTTCACGGATTTATTTTGTATATCGTCAAGCGTATCTCGCAAGTCGTGAATGGGGCAGAGGGCTCTCCACTTAGTACGAGATAAACTTGACGGGAATTGCAGTTTCCGGTAGTGTGAATGGATAAGGCAGAACAGGCGGCGGCTTCTCTTTAGTTTGGTTCAATATGGTCGGGAGGGGCAAATTGAATGGGAAATGTGATAATCAGAGGCTGATATGATGGAGGATAAATATAAAAATTCGGGAACGGTGGGGGCAGGCGTAGTTCTGCTGATAATTCTTGCGTTGATAGTTCTATCAATCGTTAGATACTTCTGGGTCGATTCAGCAAATGACCATTATGATACTTTGATATCGGCCTACATAGGAGAAGTGAAGGATTATGAAGCTGAGGACCAAAGCAGACTAAGGAAGCGATTGCTGGAGGGTAGTATCTTTATTAAAATGCACAGATGGGACAGGGAAAGTTTCGTTAAGGACAGAGAACTATATAATGAGATGGTGAGAGCGTATGACAGAGAGCGGAGGAGAAGAGAAGAAAGAGAGGGAGGTCTTATAGATGCGTTGATAAATCTGTGAAAAGAATGTTAAGATTATTGACTTGACCGGCTTGAACACAAACGTCATTATATACAAGTTTTTTTTCTTTGTCCAGCTTGTGACTATTGAAGTTCAGGAAAATGGGGCTGTTCAGGATGTGTTTTCACATCCGGAGAGCGGAAGGTTAAGTGGGCTGCAAACACGCTGTTATATGCTGTTGCTATGGTATCGGCTCTTTACCCTTACCTGTTGTATCAACCTCTTTCGCTTGGCCATTTATTATAACAGAAAGCAAATTGTCACTACTCCATGCAATAGATTCAATTTTTGTACCTTCTGGACAGCGTAGGACAACTTTCTCTTCTGGTGATAGATTTTTGCCATGCAAGTACGACTGCAGATGGAGGACTTTGATATCCTGGACAAAGTTAGATGCACCACAAGTCGAATAATGCCATGCGAGATTTTTTCCATCTTTGGAAACCACAGGAGATTGCCGGATGAAATAATCATAAGTTGACATTCTTAATCTACCTTCTCCGTTCCTGTCCGCAGACCATAACTGGGCACGACAACCATCGTACCCCACATCTAAAAAGTAATAGAATCGCTTGCCATCTGGAAGCCACTGCGGGCATTTGCCAGGAATCAACTTTGCCCAACTCGCAGTTGCTTTGTTCTGCAAGTAAATCCATCCTCTTGACTCAGCAAGGGTATCACCAGTAACAGGATTGGTCACCGGATTTCGGAGTTTGATTGGCTGGTCAGTGCTTTGTGTCTGGAGGCGTGTACACCCAACCAACACAACTAAAGCCATACCAATAATTGAAATCAAGTTTTGTGTCATGTTCATAGCAACAGCACCTAAGTTTTAGTATCTGAAGTCGCCAAAGACGGATGAGACGCAAATGCAGTGTTGGGTGACGCAGCATTTGTTTGCATCGGCGATATTCATTTGGCACCTGCAAAGAATATATGAGCTATCAAACCGGCAATAGGCGGAAAGAAAAATGTGCATACCACGCGAATGAGCGTGACTTTCCAGCCCAAAATTCCCACCTCCATCGGCAAACGGGCGACCGACCATAACGACCACGCTGCCAGGAACGCGACCATAGTTCCTATACCGGCGCCGGAACGCAGCAGTCCGGCGGCGATAGGTAAACTGACGTAAGGCCCTCCGGGGACGAGAGCGCCGGCTGCCGTGCCTATGAATATCCCTTTTATGCCGGATTCGGCGCCTACCCATTTCGATATTAGTTCCTGTGGCAGAAGGACCTGAACCATACCGGCCACGGTGAAGGAGAAGATTAGTAACGGCAGGATTACAACCGTCATATTCAGGGCGGATTTGATACCGCTGACGTGCTGGCCCTGTCCTTTGTAGTATCCTATCAAAAGAAAAATGATTGCAAGTGCGGCCATTATTATTGTTGGAATCAGCATCGCTAAATTACTCCTTTTTTTATCCATATTTTTTCTCTTATGTTATGTTGCCTAAGATATAGTGACTGCATTATTTGGGATGTTTCGGATTGTAGTCAAGGAATTTATTTCTTATCTCCCCCGCCAGATGGCCTGGGACGATGCGTTAGAGATTGATAGATGATTCAGTTGATTAGGAAAGAGAAGAATGGGCCGGGTTGGATTCGAACCAACGTAGGCTTACGCCAATGGGTTTACAGCCCATCCCCTTTAGCCTCTCGGGCACCGACCCAGATAATTCGTCGCTCGTCGCTCGTGTCTCGTCGCTCGTGTCTCGTGACTCGTGACTCGTATTTCGTTTCTTAATTGTTGATTAAAAATGGACAATTGTCAATAGTCGATTATTCCAATTCCATTGGGAAATAGTTTCTGGCATTGTTGAAGCAGATGTCCTCGACCATTTTTCCGAGCAGGGCCATATCGGCCGGCAGAAGTCCTGCTTCGACGTCGCTGCCGAGGATGTTGCAGAGTATTCGGCGGAAATATTCGTGTCTTGGATAAGAGAGGAAGCTTCGCGAATCTGTCAGCATACCAACGAAACGGCTCAGCAGACCCATATTTGAAAGGGCGGTCAATTGCTTTTCCATTCCGTCCTTCTGGTCGAGGA
>JAUVYQ010000156.1 GCA_030603035.1 Phycisphaerae bacterium
CCAGAAGCAGGGCATCGAGTGGAGTTACACTACCAGCAAGCCCGGTGACGGCTGGCAGAATCCCGGCTTCGATGACTCGTCCTGGAAGAAAGGCCTCGGCGGCTTCGGCACCAAAGGCACACCCGGGTCGGTCGTCCGCACCGAGTGGAAGTCGTCGGACATCTGGCTACGTCGGACATTTGAGTTAAAAGATAAAAAACTCAACCAACTCTGCCTGTCGATACACCACGATGAGGACGCCGAGGTTTACATCAATGGCCGGCTCATCGCGAAGCTGTCCGGCTATACTACGAGTTATGTGCAAGTTCCTATTGAGGAGGAGGCGAGCAAGGCCTTGAAAGTCGGCTCGAATTGCTTGGCTGTGCACTGTCATCAGACGAGCGGCGGGCAATATATCGACGTGGGTCTGGCCGATGTGGTCGAACAGTCGGCTAAATAATTGCAGATTTGTGCCGGTGGCTGTGGCATTCGATATTGACCGCCACCGGCAGTGAGGCAATGTGGCACGGAGCAGTCTCAACTAAACAAGCCAAAGCGGTGGCATCACCGCCGAGTCCCTGCGGACCCAGGCCCAGCGCATTGATTGACGAAAGTAAATCCGCTTCAAGTTCTGCGTAAAATCCGTCTTCGTTTTTCTCATGCAGATTTCGGCACAGGGCCTTTTTACTCAGCAGAGCACTTAGTTCAAAATCGCCCCCAATCCCCACGCCAACAACAAATGGTGGACAGGCATCAGCACCGGCTGCCCTGACAACATCAACAATCCAATCAATTATCTCTTTTCTTTCCGCCGTGGGCTTAAACATCCTGAACCTGCTTTTGTTCTCACACCCACCACCCTTGGCGATAATAGTTATTTTCAGCTTATCCCCCGGCACAATCGAGTGATGGATTATGGCAGGTGTGTTCGAGCCGGTGTTCTTGCGTTTATTCAGGGGGTCGGCAACAACGCTTTTTCTAAGAAATCCTTTTTCGTAGCCAGCTGCAACACCAGCGTTAATTGCATCGAACAGCGTCGCATCGCCATCTCCGGCAACAGGTTTAACAGCAACCTCGGCACCCTGCTGCACAAAGACTACCGCCAGACCGGTATCCTGACACAGTGGTATTTTATCTTCCTTTGCTATGCGTGCATTTTCGACAAGCTGATTTAATATCTTTGCCGCCCCCGAATTGGTTTCTTTGCGCTGCGCCTCTTTAAGAGCAGCTAAAACATCGTCGGGCAGTTCATAAGCAGCCGACACGCAAAGCGATTCGACAATCTCGGCGATTTTTTCAAACTTAATGTATCGCACGATAATTGAACTTAAAACTAAAAACCCAAAACTAAAAACTCTTAGCTGCCCGTCACATTGACCTCGAAGGTTTTATACGTTGTATTGCCGACGTCATCACTGACTCTAACTGCGATTATATGCTCGCCGACCTCCAGCTCTTCAATCACAATCGTAAAATCCTCGTCCGTAGTATCATAGACCAAATCATCCGGCAGAGCCCCTATCCATTCGGCATTACTGTCAACGGTATAATGTACCTTTCCTATCGCACTAAATTCATCAGATACTTGCAGCTTCAGCGTTACGGTTTTCTTGTCCTTCTCGATAGGGACTGTTTTAATAACCGGCGCAGTGTTATCAACTACTACCGCCTCACTTACTCTACTGCCCGTCAACTTCGTTGTGGTGGTATTGCTTCTCTCGTCACTTGTGGTTATTCTAACCTCGTATCGACCGTCTTCAACGGTCTTTCCGTTCCATTCGAAGCTGACCGCTTCGAGCTCGTCTTTCAGCTCAATCCAGTTTGTTCTTCCAATTTTTCTAAAATCTATTTTGTAAATGAGCTTGTCACCGTTATCGTCTTTGGCCTTATAGCCGATTTTGAACATTCCTGCTTTGCCGGCCGCGCTAATTCGACTAACGCTGACCGATTCGACCTTTGGCGCCAAATTCGGGACAGTACTGGCAACAGCAATCTCCCTTATGAGCGGACTGCCGAGGCCATTTTCGCTTTGCAACACAAGTTTATACTGGCAGAATCTGCCGAGCGGGCATCGCAGTTGTACCGGCCCTGTCACTTCCAGCAGCTCGGTCCAGTTAGAAAAAGTCGGGTCGTTTACATCTTTAACGTTTCCGCTGCGAGAAGCCAGGCGAACCTTGCACCCTCGCGGAATATCCGCCTCGATTTGCAGCTTGCCCCACTTGGCCGGCTGGCCGGCATCGATAAGGTCGGAAGTGTAAGTTCCCTCGGAAGCAAAGCCGGAGCCCAACTTTATCAGCTTCGCAGGATTCGCTGTTCCAAGATACACTTCGTCGGCGGCCACAGCTATCGCGGTTATCTGTGAAGCCTGCTCATCCTCATAGATAATTGCTTCCTGCTCCGAGGCCGGTTCGACGGTAAAAAGCTGGGCGCTGTTTCCAGTTCCGAGAAGCAGCTTTTCATCTTGCACCGCCAGGCAGAAGAAGACCGCCGCCTCGCTGAATATATCAGTTACGAAGCCGTCCTTGGTTATCTTGTATATATAACTGGCTTTGCCCGGCCCGGCTGGTTTACGGACCGATGTCGGTCTTTTGGCCGATTTATCATCGGCTCGGCTTTTTGTATTTGCGATTTTAAGTTTCAGCCCGCCTTCGCTCTTGCCGGCACCTTTCTTTTGGGCTTTAGTCTCAGGCCGACCAGTCGAAGGCAATTGGGAAGCAAATTTCGTTTGGGCCTCAACAATCTTAGCCGATGTCGCCGCTGCATACAGACCCCTGATTGAAGCGGGGACATTCTCTGTAAATAATAGTGCAGTAATCTCCGGCTGGTCGCTATCATATAAAACGGTAGTTGTTTTAGTGCGCGGGTTTATCTTATATACCAGTCCCCTGCTGTCGCTTCCTGCATAAACAAAGCCGTCCTGTCCGGCCACCAGTGAAAGTATGTTTTTGTCCGGACTATCGTAAACAAGCTGTGCTTCTTTGGCCAATGGGTCAAGCTGATAAACCTTGCCTTCCGGCCCGGTCCCCAAGTAAATATTACCACCATCATCAATATCTATCACGAAGATATATTTGGTCCGGTCTTCAGCCGAATTCGGCTCAAAAATCACCTCCATTTTGCCCGCTTCGAACCGGCACAGTTTGCATTTGTCGCCGCTTATACCAACTAAAAGCCTGCCTGCCACGTCGGTTGCCATCGCAAAAATATGCTCGTTCGATAGATATTGCTCGGTCTCGACCGCATTCGCATCACCAGGCTCGTTTACATCGTTTGGCTCTCTGTTCTGTTCTGCGTTTTCGTCTTTTTCTGATTCCAGCGGATAAATCCTTGTCAGTTTGTCGAGGCTGTATTTGTAAATACCGCCGTTAGGACTTGTGCCGATGTAAACCGTCCCACCGCTTACAACGATGCTGTTTATCGACCAAACATCTTCAAATTCGGGAAGCAGCGTCTCGGCCGCCCGCCCCAGTTGAATAGTCCCTCGTGAGCCAATCACAATATTTTCAGTCTCACCCTTCAACAAATCCGAACTGCTGGCGTGACGTGTAATCTTACTGCTAACCGCCCAACAAGCAGAACTCGAGAAATAAGCTAAAAGCGAAAAGCTAAAAACACAAAACCACAGCGTAAAACTCAAAAGGTTTAAATTTTTAATTATAGTTTTTCGGTTTTTGGTTTTCATTTTTCGCTCCTATTATTTTTCTACCGTTATACGCATAACTTTCTTGTCGGTAATAATCGTGCCGGTTTTCAAACTATTTTCGAGCCAATATGGATATGGCCGGGCTTTCAGCGTCCTTTTCACACTCTGCAAGACCAGCGCCTTCGTCGCCGGCAAATCAGGAAGCTCGGCCTTCTCCACCGCAACACCACCCGGTGGTAAAAGCAAAAGACAATACAATTTATCTCTGTCGACCTGCAAAGAATTATTTATCGCCTCAATCAAACTCGGCAAACTCTGCGCAATAAACCTGTATGGGACGGTTTTCATAAGAAACCGCTCATAATCAGACGAGCCGCACACAGTCAAATCATACTTTCCTGGCGCCAAATCTTCGGGTATTTTCAAGCTGCAGCGGTATTTTTTCTTTTCCGCCCGGACAGATTCCACAACTACTCCGATATCGATATTCTGTCCGGCCTTGACTTTCGAATCGGACAAATCGACCGACCATATATGTGAAACGATATTTTTCGGCGTTATGCGAACGTCAAAATCGATTGATTTTATATCAATTTTTTTGAATGGGTTATTCATAAGCAGCGTAACCGAGCTGACACTTTCCATTAGCATCTCAGCCAGACCCAGGGTGGTTGAGACATTTTCAAAGGTAATCGAGTCGGCGTCCTCTAAGCCGATAGCCACCTTATACTCAATCATATGGTCTGGCGGCAAATCGCCGAGGTAAAGAGCCGCTCCAGAGACGACTGAGCGAAGTAACATTGGAGTATACAGCCGATTGTCAACAACCCGGCAGTTGTACACCCGCTTCTCGGGGTCATTGTAACGGTCTATTCTCATCGTCACCGGTATCATCCTGGCTTCTGCACCGATTCGTCCAAGGACGGCCGCATACTCATCGGCCCTCAAGGCACCGACTATTTCAAGCGCACTGCCGAGCTTAACAGACCGAGCCACGCTCGATACAACAGTGTGCACTTTCCCCGTGGCCATCGGCAAATCTACGGGGCCGTAACCGAGGAAGCTGTGTCCGAAGCCGTAGACCTTATCACCTGCAACTTCAGTTACGGTCCCAATTACTTCCATTCTTATATCACCGGTTACCAGCGGCACAACAAGACAAGCACCCGGGACCAATTGCACATCCTCATCACCTGCTTTTCCCTCTCCGCCACCAGCGATACCGGAAACGGCCATAAGTCCGAAAGGTTTAACCAAGGCATTTAGCTTTTCGGTAACCTGAGGCGGCAAACCAGAGGTAATCAACGGACAAGGTAAAGCAGCACCGGTCAGAATTTTGTTTCTTGAAAGTCGTGGAGTTGTAATTTGCCTGTCAATTTCAGCAAAATCGATAGGCTTGGAAAAATCAAACACAAACCCGTACTGTGTCGCGCTCTGCTCGGAACGGCCAACCCGGCCGACGCTGAGCATCTCCTCGATTGGTGTCACGCCGTAAAGCGGGTCTTTGCTGTAAGTCCACGCAGTAGCTAACGCCCCTGCCAACCGGCCATTGATATAGACCGGTGAACCGCTGCAGCCCCATACCGGGCCTGTGCGGATAAAGCGCTCATCCGTGCCCTGAACCAAAATCGTATCTCTGCCCGGGCTTATATTACGGACTACGCTTAGAACTTCCATATCAAACTTCTCGATTCCGGCAGCCCCATACTCCGTCAGGCAATACGCCTCCATTCCGGGTTTAATTTCATCAATGCTGATATATTTGGCGGGGTCCCAAATGTCTTCTATCGCTTTTGGGGGCCCAGCTACACAAAACGAACAGGCCAGAACCAGAAAAGTAAAAAGTAAAAAGTAAGAAGTTTTGCCCTTTGCCTTTATTTTGGACATCTATACCCTTTCGATTAATTATTAACCAAACGCCGTTAGAGGGACCCCGCCTTGCGGGAACCCAAATAAGACGCCAGAGGCGTCTGCCTTGCTTCTGGCCTGGATTTCTAACGGGGTAAAATTTTACTCGACAAACAGACCCATTGCAAGATAAAATAAATTTTGT
>JAUVYQ010000094.1 GCA_030603035.1 Phycisphaerae bacterium
AGGAATAAATCGGGTTGAAGGCAAGATCGTTGGCGATGTTGTCTTTGAAGAAGCGAAAGAAAAAGCTTCTTTAATTACACCTGTCCCCGGAGGTGTAGGGCCGGTAACTACTGCCATGCTTTTAAAAAACACAGTCGAGGCCTGGAAAATCCAGTTGGGATATGATTTTATGAGGGACATCAAATGGACAATGAGTTGAAAAGATTGGAAGAAAAAATCTTAGACGAATACTTGAATTTAGTTCAAAGAGTACAACCCGAATTAGAAAAACACTTTTTCTATGATGTGATGCCACCCTGGGAAGATTTCAGAGAATATAGGTTAGAAGAATTAGCAGATAGGAGGTCGTAAGCCCGAATGATATTTCATTATTATTTGTAATTATACCTTTCATTTCTGCGCCTCGCCTAATACCTATGCCGCCCGGCAGCATGATTGCTTCCGTTCACCCCGCCGCAATGAGTAAATAGCTTGAAGTAATAGCCACTGGCGTTATAATTCACCGGGTTTAGTTGGTATGCGTAGTTTGCAGTTCCTCTTTGTGAAATCAGCGGAATCTGTGAAACCTGTGGCTAATTTAGAGGAGTGATTTTGGAAACAAAAAAAGCTGCTTTTATTTATTCGGGGGAACTGGAGGAGTATCGTTATCCGCCGGAGCATCCGTTTAATACCATCCGGGCCCGGAAAACCAGGGAGATTCTCAACTTTAGGGGTCTGCTGTCCGGCGGCGGCAGAAGCGAAGCGGCACCTGTCCCGGCCGAGAGAGTCGTTCTAAAGAAATTTCACTCGGCCCGTTATTTACACGCATTGCAAACCGCTTCCAAAGGCAAGTGGGACAGCGAAGCACTCAATATGGGAATAGGGACGCAGGATTGTCCCGTCTTCAAGGGACTATATGACTATGCAGTTCTGGCTGCCGGCGCTACACTTACCGCGGCAAATCTGATTCTTTCAAATTCAGCTGATGCGGCATTTAATCCATCAGGCGGGTTTCATCACGCAGGCCCCGAACGGGCATCCGGCTTCTGCTATATCAACGACGTGGCCCTTGCCTGTATGATATTGGCTGAAGCCGGGAAGCGAGTTTTATACCTGGACGTGGACGTTCATCACGGTGACGGCGTTGCGTACGCATTTTACAGACGCTGCGATGTGATGACCATATCATTTCACGAGAACCCAAGGGCGCTGTTTCCCGGAACAGGATTTGAAGATGAAATCGGCAGTGGGGAAGGGGCGGGCTACTGTGTAAATGTCCCTCTTCCGATTGGCACTTATGACCAGGCGTATATGAAGGCATTTGAAACTATAGCTCTGCCGTTAATTACAGCTTTCAATCCTGACGTATTTGTTTTTGAGTTGGGGGCTGATGCCCTTGCAGGCGACCCTCTTGCGCACCTGTATTTGACTAATAATGTTTATGCCGACATCATCAACCATCTGCTGAGTTTTGGCAAACCCATCCTTGTAACCGGCGGCGGCGGATATAATGTCGATAATACCGTAAAGGCCTGGGCCGTTGCCTGGAGCATTCTTTGTGGTGGGGAAGCCGAACGCGACAGGGAACTGGCGGTAAGCAGCCAACAGCGCAGTACAGTAACACCTGCGATAGAAGCCACGATAGAAGCGGTCAAAGCAAATGTTTTTGCATTTCACAACTTATAGTGGTAGCGTATAGGGTATAATGACAAAAGACATTGAATTCATTATGAGTCCCCGGTCAATTGCTGTGGTGGGAGCGACGAACCGGCCTGGCAGCGTAGGACTTGCTGTGTTTCGCAATATCCTCAGTGCCGGGTTTCAGGGAGTCCTTTTTCCGGTAAATCCCAAAGCCAAATCCGTCCAGAGCGTAAAGGCCTATCCTAAACTGGCGGACATTCCTGACGAGGTGGACCTGGCAGTCGTTATTGTTCCTGCCGAAATTGTTTGCTCTATACTGGAAGAGGCCGGCCAAAAGCAGGTCAAAGGCGCCATTGTCATTAGTGCCGGATTTAAGGAGGTGGGGGAGCGTGGAGTAGAGCTGGAGAATCGTCTCAAAGAAGTGATTGCGAAATACAACATCCGCCTGGTGGGGCCCAACTGTCTTGGTGTCATCAATAACGAAGAGAGCGTTCGGATGAATGCCAGTTTCGCAACGAAGATGCCGAAAGCCGGAAACATTGCCTTCATTTCACAGTCCGGCGCTCTTTGTACTGCGGTGCTCGATTATGCAGAAGGCAGGGACATTGGATTCTCAAAATTCATCAGCTTCGGGAACAAAGCTGATGTAAGTGAGATAGAGCTGCTGCGCTATCTTAAAGATGACCCGGATACGGATGTAATTCTTATGTATCTGGAGGACATTACTAACGGTCGTGAGTTTCTTGAGACCGCAAGGGAAATCACATGGGATGCCCGCAAGCCTATGCTCGCCATCAAGTCCGGTCGTTCTGCTGAGGGCGCTCGTGCAGCCGCCTCTCATACCGGTTCTCTGGCCGGCTCCGATAACGCATACGATGCTATTTTTTATCAGAGCGGCATCCTGCGGGTGGAGGGCATCGATGAGCTCTTCAACCGTGCCGTTGCTTTCTCCAAACAGCCGATACCAAAGGGCAACCGCATCGCCATCGTTACCAATGCGGGAGGGCCGGGCATTATGGCTACGGATGCCGCCATTCGGCACAACCTGAAGATTGCCACTCTGTCGGAGGAAACAAAACAGAAGTTGAAACAAGAGCTTCCACCAACTGCCAGCATCGAGAATCCTGTTGATGTGATTGGAGATGCCACGCACGAGCGTTACGAGGCGGCCATTCGCCACATCCTTATGGATGAAAATGTGGATGGTGGCATCGTAATACTCAGCCCGCAGGCGATGACCAACGTTCTGGAGACTGCCCAGATCGTCCCAGCTGTGGTGAAGGATATTGACAAGCCGGTGCTCTGCTCATTTATGGGTATTGTCGATGTTTCCGAGGGCGTCAGGTATCTGGAAAAGCACGGCATCCCCAATTATGCTTTTCCCGAGGCAGCAGTCAGGTCAATGGCATCGATGGCGTTTTATGGAAACCTGCTGAGTCTCGAGAGGAGAGAGGTGCGGAGAGTGGCTGCGGACCGTGACACCGCCACCGTGGTCATAAAAAAGAAGCTTGCCGGCAGGGACAGCTATTACATGTCTGAAAAAGAAGCGAACGAAATTCTTCAGTGTTACGGGTTCCCTGTTTTGAAGAGTGTTCTGCTCAAAGATTTATCGCAGGTTGACGAAGCAGCGGAGGAGCTCGTCTTTCCGGTGGCTATGAAGGTTAGTTCTGCGGATATTGTCCACAAGTTTGATGCGGGAGGTGTTCGGCTGAAAATCAAGACGAAAGAGGAAGCGCGAAAGGCCTTTGAAGATATTATTGAAAATGCAAAAAAGTTTAAGCCCTCAGCAGAAATTGATGGTGTCATCATAGAGAGGATGGCCAGGCGTGGAGTTGAAATTATCCTCGGTGCCGTCAGGGACCCCAAGTTCGGGCCAATCTGCATGTTCGGCCTCGGCGGGACATTTGTTGAGGCGATGAAGGATGTCACTTTCCGGCTGGCTCCCATGTGGGAGATTAGTGCGGAGATTATGATACGGACCATCAAGGCATACGGTGTTCTCAAGGGAGTCCGAGGAGCACCGCCCTGCGACATCGATGCCATCAAAGATTGCATTCTTCGACTTTCTCAGATGGTCGCTGAACACCCTGAGATCGCCGAGCTGGATATCAACCCACTCATCGTTTATCCCGAAGGAGAGGGATGCGTGGTGGCGGACAGCAGGATTCTTCTGAAAAATCCGGAGTAGTATTAAAACCACTCTTTCAAATTTGGCCGAGCGTACACATGGCGATGCCTGCTCCGCGCTGATTGTATAAACGTTACGCAAGTTTAATAGGCGATGGATTTTAGTGGATTTTCCTTAATATTTATTCTATTGTGTGACGAAAACTTATAAACAGCAGAATTGATATTCTAAGCCAGGGAGTTTGTGTAACTTATGAAATAACAATGGGTTGTGTTCGGCAGCGGAGACGGGAGGCTCGAATCCAGGCTCGGCGATTTTTTGCTGATTGGGAACTATTGTGCCTATTTATGAGTATAAATGTGGTAAGTGCGGCAAGATAAATGAGTTTCTGGAAAACTCCGGCAGCAGACCGGGGAGAAGCTGCGTGTACTGCGGCAGCAAAAAATTGGAGAAGCAGTTCTCTGTATTCGCGCCCGGAGTCAAGGGAGGCGACTCGAAGCGCTGCCAGGGATGCAGCGATAATACCTGCCCATATACGCCAGATTAAGAATTCGGAGCTGGCCTACAGGGAGGCAAAAAATAAATGAACGTGAAAAAGGGCGGCTACAACTTCAATGCAATGGAAAAAAAATGGCAGCAGTTGTGGCAAGAGCGTAAAACATTCAAAGCAAACGACTGCGATGATTCCAGGCCCAAATATTATGTGCTGGATATGTTTCCGTACCCCAGCGCCGCCGGTCTGCACGTTGGCCATCCTGAAGGTTATACCGCAAGCGATATAGTCGCCCGGTATAAACGAATGAAGGGCTTCAATGTCCTGCACCCTATGGGCTGGGACGCATTCGGTCTGCCGGCAGAACAGTATGCCGTTGAGACCGGCACGCATCCCGCAGAAACCACGCAGAAAAACATTGAGAGTATGCACAGGCAAATCGAGTCGCTGGGCTTCAGTTATGACTGGGACCGGGAAGTCAATACCACCGACCCGAATTATTACAGGTGGACACAATGGATATTTCTGAAATTCTTTAACAGCTATTTTGATGAAGCTGAGCAGAAAGCTAAGCCGATTGAACAACTGCACATTCCGGAAGGGTTGAGTGAAGAAGATAAGCAAAAATTCATAGATGACCATCGTCTTGCTTATGAAGCAGAGGTACCTGTTAACTGGTGTCCGGCCCTGGGAACGGTCCTGGCAAATGAAGAAGTAGTTGGCGGCCTTAGTGAACGCGGCGGACATCCTGTAATCAGGAAGCCGATGCGGCAATGGATGCTGCGAATAACAAAGTACGCGGAAAGACTGCTCGAAGATTTATCTGAAGTGGACTGGCCGGAATCGATAAAGAAATTGCAGACAGATTGGATAGGCAAGAGTATCGGAGCAGAGGTCAATTTCAAGGTAGATGGCTTTGACGAAGAGGTTTGGGTATTTACAACCCGGCCGGATACCTTGTTCGGTGCAACTTATATGGTGATGGCTCCGGAGCATCCCCTTGTAGATAAAATCACAAGCGAGGAAAGGGAGGAGGATGTCCAAAGGTATCGTGAAGAGGCCGCGCGTAAGAGCGATCTGGACAGAACCGATTTGGCTAAAGAAAAAACCGGTGAACCGATTGGCGCTTACGCAATAAATCCGGCCAACAACGAAAAGATTCCAATCTGGATAAGCGATTATGTTTTGATAAGCTACGGCACCGGCGCGATTATGGCCGTCCCCGCCCACGATGAGCGTGACTTTGAATTCGCTAAAGAATTCGAACTGCCGATTATCCCGGTCGTTGAACCTGATGACAGGCAGCAGGCCGAATCGGTCAGGCAGGGTGAGTTGTGCTTCGTCGGTGATGGTAGGGCGATTAACAGCGGGCAGTTCGACGGTCTGCCAACGGCTGAATTCAAGGAGCAAATCACAAGCTGGCTTGCTGAAAGAGACCTCGGCCAAAAAGCTGTGAATTATAAACTGCGTGACTGGCTTTTTAGCAGGCAGCGTTACTGGGGTGAGCCGTTTCCGATTTTGCATACTGACGATGGCCGCATCATCGGGCTTTCGGAAGAAGATTTGCCTTTAGAGCTGCCGGTCGTTGAAAACTATAAGCCGGCAGGGACAGGTGAGTCGCCGTTAGCTAATATTGACGATTGGGTGAGTGTGATATTGGCCGACGGCTCAAAAGCGAGGCGTGAAACAAACACGATGCCTCAATGGGCCGGCAGCTGCTGGTATTATCTGCGATACCTTGACCCGGATAATAATCGGCGAAGCTGGGACGCGGAGAAGGAAAAATACTGGATGCCCGTTGATTTGTATATCGGCGGTGCCGAACACGCAGTGCTGCACCTTTTGTATGCACGATTCTGGCATAAGCTTCTCTATGACCTGGACTATGTTAGTACCAAAGAGCCGTTTAAGAAGCTTGTCAATCAAGGAATGATTCTCGGCGAAGACGGCCAGAAGATGAGCAAGTCCCGCGGCAATGTAATCAACCCTGATAAGGTTATTGCTGATTATGGCGCCGATTCGATGCGGCTTTATGAAATGTTTATGGGGCCTCTGGAAGCGATTAAGCCCTGGAGTATGCAAGGGGTGGAAGGCGTGCACCGGTTTTTGCAGAAGGCCTGGCGAATGGTTGTTGACGAGGATACAGGTGAGCTTGTCGAGGTGGTGAAAGAAGCCCAAGCAGGCGAAGCGACAGTTAGACTGTTGAATCAAACGATAAAAAAGGTCGGGGATGATATAGAAAATTTCAGATTCAACACGGCGATAAGTGCAATGATGATTTTTGTAAATTACCTGGGCCAACAAGCAATCAGGCCTAAATCGGTTATTGAGAAATTCGTTCTAATCCTTGCTCCGTTCGCACCTCATATTGCTGAGGAGCTCCGGGAGAAATTGGGACATACCGATACCGTAGCTTACGAGCCCTGGCCTGAATATGATAAGGAGCTTATCAAGGAAAAGGAAATTGAATTAGCGGTGCAGGTCAACGGCAAAATAAAGGGCAGAATAGTCGTTGCTGCCGAGGCGGACGAAGAGCAGATAAAACAAAAAGCGCTCGGCAGCAAAAAGATAATTGCCGCTATGGCCGGCAAAGAGGCTAAGAAAATCATCGTTGTTAAACCAAGAATAGTAAGCATAATCACCTGAACATAGTCGGTTATCTATTGATGAGTACCGAAATTGAAGCAAAGCTGAAGGTTGATTCGCATAAAGAGATAATAGAGAAATTAACTGAACTCGGCGCCGAGATTTTAGAAGAGCAGTTGCAGATAGATTACTATTTTGATGATGTAAACACGACGCTAACCAGAGGCGATAAGTGTCTGCGGCTGCGGCGACAGATGGTCGGCGAGAGTGAGAAATTTTTTTTGACTTATAAAGGCGCCAGAGAAAAAAACGAATTCAAGAAAAGGCAGGAGATAGAAATTGAAGTCGGAGACGGCGATTCGGCTGAGAACCTTCTTTCGGCTCTTGCGTATGAAAAGGTATTGGTTTTTGAAAAGAAGCGTCGGATTTGGCGGCTCGGTAACTGTGTTGTTGCTCTGGATGAGTTACCGTTGTTAGGTGGTTTTGTGGAAATAGAAGGACCTGACGGAGAAAGCATCGCTGGTGCGCGAAGGAATTTAGGACTGGCAAACGTGCCGCATATCGGAGAAAGTTACACCTTTTTGATGGTTGAAAAGCTTCGTCAGCTTGGCAAAGAGGAAAGAGAAGTTTTTTTGAAGGCCCGGGGTCGCAATTATGAAGCCGGATGATGGTTATATCGCCTATATCGTGAACCCCAAATCCGGTGCCAGCAGCAGCAAACTGACCGGCCGGCAGTTTCAGGAATACCTTGTTAAAAAAGGCTTCGAGGTCAGGGTTAGTCTAACTGCCTCTCTGGACAATGCCTGCGAGCTGGCCACGGACGCAGCGGTCGATTACGATTGTGCAATGGTTGTTGTTGCCGGCGGTGACGGTACCGTTAGAGAGGTTGCACACGGCCTGGAAGGAAGTGACAAACCATTGCTGGTAGTGCCCTGCGGGACGGAAAATTTGCTGGCAAATGAATTCGGTTTTGATGAAAAATTAAAAACAATAACAAGGACATTCGAGGCAGGATACATTCGGCCTCTGGACCTCGGAAGTGCAAATGGGAAATGTTTTACTTCCATAGCCGGTTTTGGGTTTGATGGTCAGATAGTCAAATGGGTCAGCGAGCAGCGAAAGGGACATCACATAGATTACCTTGATTACGTTGGGCCCATCTGGCGAACATTCTGGACTTATAAATTCGGTGCAATGAAGGTGAAAGTAGATGGTGAAGAAATTTTTGATGGTCGCGGATTGGTTTTTGTTGGAAATATTTCAAGATACGCGATAGGACTTCAGATATTGCACCATGCTGATTTCGGTGACGGGCTGCTGGATGTGTGTATTTATAAATGTGCGTCTCGCGTGCATCTGGTAAAGCATTCGGTGATGACGATTTTGAAGCAGCATGCCTACGGTGCTGATGTTATTTATCGTCAGGGCAAAAACATTACTGTAAGCTCTGAGAGTGCCCATATAGAGACTGAAATTGACGGTGACCCCGGGCCGGATTTGCCGATGGAAATTACGGTGATACCGCAGGCTGTCAACGTGATGGTGCCGGAAGGTGCCAAGCCGGCAGGGATAAGAACAAGAATTATCAGAGCAATAGGATAAGTTAGTGTCAAACTTAGAGCTAAAAGCGAAAAACTGTAATTAAAAATTCAAAAGTTTTAAATTTGACACTATAATTCCTGGTTTTACGTTTTGAGTTTTTCGCTTTCCGATATGAATAAAGTGAATTTCAAAATCGGTGATGTGGAGATGGGTCTGGACGCACCTCTGTTTGTAATGGCGGGGCCTTGCGTTATTGAAAGCAAAACCTGTTGTCTGGATATCGCGAATACACTTGTCGATATTGGTCGGAGGGCGAATGTAGGAATGATTTTCAAGGCGAGTTTCGACAAGGCCAATCGCACCAGCATATCCAGCTTTCGCGGTCCGGGTCTTGAGAAGGGTCTGGAGATTCTTGCAGCGGTCCGTCGCGTAACTGGCCTGCCTGTTATGACTGATGTGCACGAGCCGGCCCAGGCTGCTGTCGTCGCCGAAGTTGTCGATTGCCTGCAGGTTCCTGCTTTTCTGTGCAGGCAGACTGATTTGCTTTGTGCCTGCGGGCGAACGGGCAAGCCTGTAAATATAAAGAAAGGCCAGTTTCTCTCGCCTGGTGAGATGAAAAATGTGGCCGAGAAGATTCGTGCCTGCGGTAATGAAAAAATTATACTTACCGAACGCGGCACATTTTTTGGCTACAATCGGCTGGTCAACGATATGACGAGCATCGAGATTATGAAGAAGCTGGGGCATCCGGTTGTCTTTGATGCCACGCACAGTACCCAGCAGCCCGGAGGACTCGGCAATGCAAGCGGGGGCCGACGGGAGATGGCACCGATACTTGCGAAAGCTGCGATTGCCACCGGTGCGAACGGGCTTTTCATTGAAGTCCATACCGAGCCGGAAAAATCAAAATCAGACGCTGCCAGCATTATGCCGATAGGCTGGCTCGAAAATTTACTAAAGGTGTGCAAAGAAATATTCGAGCTCGTACGCGGATAAAAAAAAGTGGCTGAGGAGAAAAAATATTTGTATGGTCCGGTGCCTTCGCGAAGGCTGGGCCTAAGTCTGGGCGTTGATATTGTGCCGTTTAAGGTTTATACGCTGGATTGTATCTATTGCCAGCTTGGCAGAACCACTGAGAAGACTATGGAGCGGAAGGACTATGTTTCTATCGAGGCGGTTTTGGCCGAGCTAAGAGCGATTCTTCGCTGCGCTCAGAATGACAAAAAGAGGGTAGCTGATTTTATCACCATCAGCGGTTCGGGCGAGCCGACGCTGAATGCCGGATTAGGTCAGCTTATAAAAGGGATAAAAAAAATTACTAATATACCGGTTGCTGTTTTGACCAGCGGGACACTGTTGACAAACCAGTCTGTTCGAGCGGACTGTGCAAGGGCCGATGTGGTGATGCCTTCTCTCGATGCCGGTGACGAACAGACTTTTCAGAAAGTAAATCGTCCGCATAAAGATATCAGTATTGAAAACCTGATTGCGGGATTATGCGCCTTGAGGAATGAGTTTGCCGGCCAGATATGGCTTGAGGTTTTTTTTGTCGAAGGGTCAAATACTGATGCCGAGCAAATTGGCAAGATCAAGGATGCCATAGAACTCATTCGGCCAGATAAGGTCCAGCTTAATACAGCCGTGCGA
>JAUVYQ010000116.1 GCA_030603035.1 Phycisphaerae bacterium
CCAATAATCGCTTTGCCGATGTGCTTTTTCACTAACTCATCAAGCTCGGTAACAGCTTGCTTCGGCTCCGGTAGAAATGTTTGGTCCCAAAAATGAACCATCCCCGCCGCAGTTCGGCCGAGCACCGGAATCCACCCAGGCCGCTCCGGCTTGGCCGGCAGAACCCTGGACTGAAACTCTTTTTCAATCCCTTTTTTCTCGCATAATAGCTCAATAAAAGCCAGAACCGCTTCGGTCAGCTCCGGATTGTTGCTAAACAAGTCGTCCAGCTTTTGCAGAAGTCCCCTATTTGCCCCAAATGCGAATCTTTTTTCAGTGCTTCGGCCTGTAAGCAGCCATTCCAAATCCGCTCCTGTAACCTCACATATCTTCAGCAAAATCTCAATTGGAGGGACCCTGTTGTTTTCATAATAGTTGTAAGTAGAAGCACTTATGCCCAAAGCCCGGGCAAATTCACTCTTGCCTCTACTGCCTGCATATTGCTTGCGCAGGAGACCGATTCGTTCAATTATCGTCTTTTCGTCAAAATTTTCCATATTTTTTACGTAAATACGAATTTTTGCTTGCAGTCTTTCGCAGTTGTGTTAATATTCAAACAAAGGTACGTTCTGAAAACGTGTAATCTAAACGCAAGTGTGAATTTTGTCAATGAGGAAACCACAAAAAATGGCAAAATCTAAAAGAAAAAAAACAAAGGGGACGATTCCAGCGAAAAAAACTAAAAAAGGCCAAACAAAAGCAGCAGAATATGTAAGCAATCTTCTGGAATTACACAAATTACAGGGTGTACTGCTGACCAAGCTGGAGAAGGAAGTTTAGCAAAAGTGAGCAACGGCTCAATCGTCGGGGCTGAATCCTATGAGCCGGAGCCTACCGAAGGTATTTTTATTTGGCTCCCCGCCAACGAGATATGGGGGTGAGAATGCCGCACGGGAACGACAAACGGGGGAGTTTTATTGAGAACTGTATAGATAATGGAACAGCCAAATTCATAGCCAAGCCGGAAAGGCAGATTTCAGGCTGATTCAACGTACATGGGTTCCATTTTCAACACAGACATCAATAGATTCCATTTTTTACCTTCTGTTCCTGCGGTTAAAAATTGGTTGTTTTGCAGTTCTGGTTGTGAAGTTCCAGAACGCGAACACGTCAATACTATAAGGTTTTTTTCGGCGGTTCAAGGCAAAAAAGCAGGCGGAGTAATTTGTAGAGTGCGGTCGGGATGGCTCAGTTGTTGGAGGAAGTTGTTGATTATTCTGGTGGGATTTGGTACATTGTGCGGACGGTTTGGGAACAGATGGTATGATTGAAATCACAAATGACATATTTATTTGTGAGGACGAGCTTGTTCTTAAGTTCTCTCGCAGTGGCGGGCCGGGTGGACAAAATGTGAACAAGGTCAATACACGGGTAACGCTGTTCTTCGACGTGGCGAACTGCGAGAGCTTTTCAGATATACAAAGGCAGCGAATACTAAAACGTCTTGCAACGCGGGCCGACAAAAATGGTGTAATACGGGTTGTTTCGCAGCGGTATCGAACTCAGAAGGCAAATCGCAGGGTTGCGGTCGAGCGATTGCAGGAGTTGTTGAGAGGGGCGCTAAAAAAGAAACCCGTGCGGAAAAAGACTACCGTGCCGGAGACGGTCAAGCGGCGGCGATTAGAGGAAAAAAAGCGGCGAAGCCTCTTAAAGCAGCAAAGGGCAAAAAGAAACTTCGCTGAAGATTTGGCAGATTAGAGTGTTACAGGAGAAGCAGGTAAGATAGCTTTAGGTAAGGTGGAGGATATTATGGCAGAGATACTTTACAAGTCAATGAATAGAAGAAGTTTCATTAAAACCAGCTTGGCCGTTTGCGCGAGCTTGATTACCATCGGCCTTCAACAATAGCGTTCCTGTCGCTTGGGTAGAAGCTCAATTGACGGCGAAAGGCGGCGATTTTACACTGCACGTCGTAGCCGGGAATAAAGAGAAGGACGGAAGTGTAAAAAGACTCAAATGGCGTGTTTGAGAGCAGGTAGAGATTTCAAATTTAAGATTTAAGATTTGAAATTTGAAATTTGAAATTTGAGATTCTATGGCAGTTCAATTTATTCTTGGCAGAAGCGGTACGGGCAAGACCAGCTATTGCATAAGAGCAACCGTCAGTGCATTGCTGGAGCCGGCTGACGAACAGCGGCTGATACTGTTGGTTCCGGAACAGGCAACGTATCAGGCGGAGCGCGCAATTCTTAGCGATAAAAGAATAGCCGGCTATAACAGATTGAGTGTGCTTTCATTTGACCGACTGCAGTTTTTGCTGTCAGGCAAAAATACGGCGAGGCCGCAGCTTTCGCGCATCGGCCGACAAATGATAGTGCACAGGATTTTACGGGACAATAAAAGTAAATTAAAAGTCTTCGGCTCATCAGCGAACCAGCCGGGGCTGGGTCGGCAAATGGCGGAAACCATCACTGAGCTGCACCAGTATGCAAAGACGACGGACGATATTGACCAGCTGCTGGGCGAATTGCAGAAAGACGAACATAATAGTTTAGCCGTCCTGAAGTTTGCCGATATCGGCCTGATTTTTGAAAAATATTCGAAGTTTATCGAGGGCAGGTTCATCGACCCTGATATTCAGCTGACTCGTGCCTGCCGGGCAGTGGCAAAAGCAGGCTTTGTTAAAGGCGCAAAGTTATGGGTAGATGGCTTTGCCGGCTTTACGACAGCAGAGCTTGCAATCCTTGCTGAGCTGCTGAAGGTTGTGGCGGATGCACAAATTGCCCTTTGTCTGGACCCGTCGAATATCGACTTGGCCAATCCCGATTCCGAGAAGCTCGACCCGGTCGGCTTGTTTAATCCGACTGAACGAACATATGCCGACCTTGTGGAGCTGATAAAAAAATGCAAACTCCGATTGGCCAAGCCGATAATCCTCGATGAGGCATTTAGATTCTCTTCGTGTCCGCAGCTTGCTCATATCGAGCGTAACGCATTCAAGTTGGAAGCATCTAAAATGTCTGCGGCTGACAACATTCGCATCATATCAGCACCTAATGCGAGGGCTGAAGCCCAATTCGTCGCAAGGCAGATACTTCAACTGGTCAAGGAAAAGGATTATCGATATCGTGACATTGCGGTTATCGCATCGGACATCGACAGTTATCAGCACTATATAAGGGCGTATTTTGACGACTATGGGATACCATTTTTTATCGATAAGCGAAAACCATTGAACCAGCATGCGGCTATCCAGCTTATTTGTTCGGCGCTGCAGGCGGTTACAGGCGGCTTTTTTAGCAGCGATATTTTCGCCTATCTTAAAACCGACCTCGTGCCGATAGAGCGCGGGGACGTTGACGTGCTGGAAAATTACTGTCTTGCCTTTGGCATAAGCGGCGACGATTGGCAAAGCGAGAAGAAATGGGATTTCGCAGGCGAGGATAACGGAGATTTTGACGAGCAGCGGATAAACGAAATCCGGCTGAAAGTGAGCGGGCCTTTGCTTGAGCTTCGAGACGGACTTTGTCCGGGTAACAATCCGGCAAAAACAATCGGCGCCGAGGAGTTCGGGCGGATTATTTTTGATTTTATCGATGGTCTGGGCGTTCGTGAAAGAATCGGGAGCTGGGTTGAAGAAGCCTCTGAACGAAAAGATTACGCAGCAGTCGATGAACATCTGCAGTTTTACGATAAGCTTATAGATATATTTGACGAGCTCGTTGAGGTCTTTGCGGGCCAGGAAATGGGCTGTGAGGATTATGTTGCGATTCTCGAATCCGCTTTTTCGCAGTTGACGCTGGCTTTCATTCCGCCAACTCTGGACCAGGTTCTTGTCGGCTCTATCGAGCGCAGCCGGCATCCGGATTTGAAAGCGGTTTTTTTGATAGGGGCCACGCAAAGACAGTTTCCCGTGCCGGTCAGTTTTGACAGCATATTAAGCGAGGACGACCGCAGCGCTGCGGAGTCGGCGGATTTTCCGCTGGCAGCAACGGCAAGTCAGATGCTTGCCGAGCGCCAATATCTGGCTTACATCGCATTTACACGCCCATCGCAGTTTCTGTGTGTTACCTACCCTTCGGCTGATGATAAGGCCAGTGCGGTGCCTCGCTCGCAATTTATAGCTAATTTAGAATCGCTGTTTGAAAATCTCAACGAAGAATCAATCGTGGGTGAGCAAATCACTATTGAAAAGGTCCACGGCGAGACCGAGCTTGCCGATTTGCTCTGCAGCCAGCTCGGTAAAGACGCATCTGGTAACTTGCTTGGTGTAGGGTGTGCATTGCACACCCTACTACGCGGGCTGTTAAATGGAATTTGTTCGGATGAACAACTTGGAGAGCTTGGCTCGAAAGTTCAATCTGCGATAAATTATGATAATCGTGCCGAGCTTGATAAGACGATAGTCGAAAAGCTCTTCAGCAGGGAGATAAGAAGCTCTGCGACACGACTGAGTACTTTCTCGGCGTGTCCGTATCAGTATTTCGCCCGATATGTATTGGAATTGAAAGAACGAGAGGAATTCAAGTTTGAACCGTTGGATGTGGGTATTTTTTACCATCGTGTTCTGGATGCTTTGTTGAAGCAGCTTGAGGCAGAAAGAGAAAATTTTGCAACAGTTCGGGATGAACGGCTTTTAGAGCTTTTGAGAGAGCAAATATCAAAACTTGTCAGAGAAGATTCGTTTATATCAAACTTTGCCGACCGGCGTGGTTATAATCAATTTATTATTCATTCCGCCAGTGAGGTCCTTGAGGATTGCGTTCCGGCGATTGCACAAATGGTACGTGCGGGGAGTTTCAGGCCTAAACTATCGGAGGTTGCGTTCGGTGAGGTCAAAGATATACATGATGCGCTCGGTGAATATGAGCTTGGCCTTTCAGATAACCGCTTGCTGTTTTTAGATGGCAAAATTGACCGGCTTGATATTGCAGAGCTCGACGATGAAAAAATTGCGATTGTTTTCGATTATAAGCGTAGAGACAAATCCTTTAGCTGGGCAAAACTTTACCACGGCCTGGATATGCAGCTTCCGATTTATATGTTAGCTGTACGCAGCGCATCCAATCCGCAATACAAAGTGCAAAATGTCGCAGGGGCATTTCATATGCCGGTCGAAGTGACGCCCGCGAGGGCCACACTCGATGAGCTATTAGAGAAAACAGAAGGTTTTGATTATAAGGCAAAAGGTGTCTTCAACGGTGAATTTGCCCGGGAGCTTGATAAAACAGCTTCGAAGGACAGTAAATTCTATAACTTTTACGTTACTAAAGACAATGAGCCATACGGCAATTATGGAAATAGAGGGGTGTTAAAACCTGCTGACTTTGAAAAGGTTCTTAAATTTACCGAGAGGAAAATAGTTCAACTGGCTGAAGAAATACTCTCCGGCAGAATTGATGTCAAGCCATATCGTTTGAGCGGGAAATCACCCTGCAGTTATTGCAAGTACAAATCGGTTTGCCGATTTGACTGGCAGATAAATGACTACAATCCGTTAGAATCATTCGGGAAAATTCGTGTTCTTGAAGAGATGTGAGTGGTTGATGGCTGAGAAGAAGATTAAATGGACGGAGCAGCAACGGCGGGCAATCGTTGCGCGCGGCAGTGACGTTTTAGTAACGGCCTCAGCGGGCACCGGTAAAACGGCGGTCCTTTCAGGCCGATGTGCCAATATCGTGTCCGACAAATCCGTATGTCCCGATGTGTGGAGCATACTGGTATTGACTTTTACCGAGATGGCTGCCGAGCAGATGCGTTCGCGAATAGCCGAGCAATTAAGGGCTGCATTTCTGGAAAACGGCGACGCCCATCTTCGCCACCAGCTTATGCTATTGGGCGGCGCTGATATCAGTACGATACATTCGTTTTGCAAACGGCTTATCACTGAGTATTTTTACGAGCTCGGCCTTGACCCAACGTTCGGCGTAATCGATGAGGACGAAGCGAAACTATTAAAAGCAGAGGTTCTCGAAAAAACAATCGACTGGGCCTGGCAGCAGAGCAACATACGAGCGGCCCTTGAACAGCTTTTGTACCGGCGAGACCTTCGCACAAATGACGGTTTTCCTGCAAAGATAATAGAGCTTAGCGATTTTCTGGACAGCGTAGTTTTACGGGAAAAGTGGTACGAAAGGGCATTGCTGCTTGCAGAGGCGGCCAATCCCTTCGCAACTGAGTTAGGTAAGAAACAAAAGGAAATTATTGCAGACAAATTGCAGCACATACTAAATCAGCTTCGGCACACCCAGGGACTCTATAAAAATAGGTGTCCCGACGGTGATTGGGCACAGAAATGCGAGGACACTTTTATTAAACCCGTTGCGAAATGTATTGAAATTTTGAAGGCCGATGATTGGGGCAAATTTACCGAAGAGATAAGAAATTTTGACAAGCCAATAGTCAGGAAACCTAAAGAGCTGCCGACAACAATCGCTGGGCTTATACAAAAGACGGTGAAAAAAGCAGTGGATGCTTTTGAGGGACTCTCGGACCTTGCGATTATAAATCCGGACTACCTCGATAAGGTCAGCGGCGCTGCCGGCCTGCAGACAAAGGTGCTGATTGAGCTGGTTAAAAAATTTGAGCGGTTGTACAGCCAGGCCAAGCTGGCGGTCAACTGTCTGGATTTTGCCGACCTTGAACACTATGCCCTGAAGCTTTTAACTGATGAGAGTTCTTCGGAGGACAATCTGTTACCCTCGGAGACAGCTCTGGCGCTTCGCCGCAGGTACAAATACATATTCGTTGATGAATATCAGGATATTAACCCTGTCCAGCAGGCCATACTTGATTTGCTTAGTTCCGAGGACAATGTTTTTGTTGTCGGCGATGTGAAACAAAGTATTTATGCGTGGCGGGGAGCTGAGCCGGAGATTTTTTTAGAACGCTTAAAGCCTGCCCACCAGGGGCGGGTTGAGCAGGCCGATGCACTTAACGGATTGCGAGTTGACCTGAATGCGAATTTTCGCTCAGCTAAGGGAATCCTCGATTTTGTCAACAAGATATTCGGCCGGACAATGACGGAGTCTTTTGCAAAGATTGATTACGACGAGTCGGCCCAGTTGAAGCCGGCACTTACAAGCCGTGCCCCGTCACCCGTGCCCCGTGACCCGAACGAGCCAATTGTCGAGCTTCACATACTTGACGAACAAAACAGAGACCAGGATTTGCAAAACCAGGAGATAAGCGAAAATGCCGACGACGAGAATCTAAACCCCGTTAGAAATTCCACGACTGTTTCTAACGGGGTAAATGTTATCAGCAGCCGGCAGCGACAGGCGGCAATGATTGCCCAGCGTATCAGGCAAATGGTCGGAGCAGATACGGGCAAGCCGGAATTTCAGATATATGATAAGCGGGAAGATAAATTAAGGGATGTTGAGTATCGCGACATTGTGATATTGATGCGTTCATTGGCCAAAAAGGCCAACGATTATGTCGAAGTGCTGCGATTGGCGGGTGTACCTGTGAGCTGTCAGGCCACGGCTGGGTATTTTGAGGCGACTGAAATCAGCGATTGTCTGTGCCTGCTAAAGGTCCTGGACAATCCTCAGCGCGATATCGAATTGGCCGCCGTATTGCGAAGCCCGTTTTTTAATATTAGCGACACTGAATTAGCGAAGATAAAAATCCAGAGCGAAACAGATGAGCATAGCAAAAACTTCTACGACTGCGTAATCGAATACTCCAACAACGGTGAGGATGCGGAACTGGCGCAAAGGTTGAAAGAAATAGTGGCTGTGATTGAGCAGTGGCGGACTGTTGCCCGACGGGGTAATTTAGCTGATTTGATATGGCAGGTCTATCGCCGGACCGGCTTTCTGTCATTCGTTTCGGCCCTTCCGAACGGGCAGGCGCGCAGAGCTAATCTCCTCAAGCTCCACGACAGGGCGATCCAGTTTGAGGGTTTTGCCAGCAGTGGGGGTATCGCTTCCCTGACGCGGTTTGTTGAATTTATTGAGAAGCTTCAGGAAGCAGGCGAGGATTGGGCCCCTGCAGAGCCGGAATCTGCAGCGGGTAATGCGGTTCGGATTCTAAGCGTGCATAAAAGCAAGGGACTTGAATTTCCGGTCGTTTTCTTAGCTGAGCTGGACAGCAAGTTCAACAAAAGGGACATTCAGCGAGACTTTCTTGCCGACGCCGGCGATACGTTGGGGCTGCAAATTATCGACCGTAAGTCAAACAGCAAGCTGCGTTCGCTTGCACACGAGGTCATCGCAGAGCGGAAACTGTCAACAGCACTGGCAGAAGAGATGCGTATCCTTTACGTTGCAACGACGCGGGCGAGAGACCGGCTTATTTTAAGCGCTTGTGAAAAGCCAGGCAATTGCCGGACTATTATTTGCAACGGCTTCTTCTTCGGCGCCGAATCGATTCCGAGCTGGCAG
>JAUVYQ010000284.1 GCA_030603035.1 Phycisphaerae bacterium
TGACTTTCCTTACGGCGCTGTCGTCCCATCCGGCCATAAGGTTGAGCTTATCGGTGTTCTTGCCAGCGATGTAGCCCCCGCTCTCAATGCAGCAGCCGCATGTACATATACCGACTATTTAAAATTCATGCAGGGACGTGAGGTACTTTTCGACGAAGACCATAACGGCCTTCTATACTCAGCACCATTCGCCGACTCTATCGCAAACTCAGATATGATTGCCGAGGGCTATTCTATCGGCGGCAACTTCACCCAGTGCGATTGTAAAGAACCGCTTATTTTCGATCCCCCTATCTTCTTTAACGAGGGTGAAGAACTCTCCGTTTCCTGGCACGTTGTTATCGTTGGAGTCGGAGCCGTTATTTCCCAGGAGCTCCAAGAAGTAGCCCTTATTCTGAGACTCAGTCCCTTAACCTAAAACACCCGAGGCTAAAAAATGTACTACAAAGCTTTTGATGTACAGGGCGTCGTCAACGTTACAGAATCCGATGCCGGCCTTGTCTCACTTGTCGAAGAGCCTTATCATATCAACGCTATTTTAATCACCGCCGACGCCTGGGAAGGAAATATCCTTGAGGGTTGGATCGGTACCGAGCGTGTTCTCGAGATTCCCGATTATTTACTCGACACCCAGCAGGAGGCCGCCGTTGCCGGAGTATCCACATCTAAAATAAATCGCATACCAATTGACATCGACATCCCGGCCGGTCAGATATTTAAGGTCGCCATTAGATGCGGCGCGGCCGCATCCAGAATATACGGCTCTTACGAATACGTCAAGACATCTCCATAATCTATAAACTTATTCTTTTTATACTGAGCCTTTCAAACTATGCCTTCATCTAAACAAAAAATACGCACCGTTCTTATTCCCGAAATCGGTCTCACCCTTGAACCTGAGTTCATCGATGAATTCGAAGTCAGTACAGAATTCATTAGATCATTATCTCACGTCGTTGGCCAGACCGGTAACAGAAGCATTATTATTAAAGCAACATCCGACGGCCGTCTCCTTGTTGCCGCCGCCGGTACTTCTATGGAAATTTATCACGTAGAAGACGGCAATGCCCCCAACGCGTATAATGCAGGAAGCACATACGAACAGGCAGACGCTATCTACACCACCGACATCCTGGTCGAGGATTTCGCAGCTGAGATCTCTTTCCGTAATCTTGCAGGCATATGGGGCGATGATAAAACTATTCCCGTCGGATTAGCTTCAATTGATTTTATTCATTACGGTATTCGTATTCAAAATCGCGTTGCCGCATCAGTCGCAGTTTACGAATTTACTTTTTATCGGTAGACCATATGTCAAATACTTTTGTCTTTGACACCACTCCACAATTAAATAATATCATCACCGAGGTCGACGCGAACGAGACAAAAATCGATCTCATTCGTGGAACTGATGTCCCAAATATCCAGGCATCCATCGCCGCCAACGATGCACTTCTAGATCTCATTCGTGGAACCGATGTCCCCGCTATACAGGCCAACATTGACGCCACCGAGACAAAGGTCGACACAATCATTGCAGCTATTCCCCAGGTAGTTCGCGGCCATATCACCACCTCCGATCTTACTCATGCAAATGGCGCTTGGACTGACACTTTGAATATTACCGCCGTACAGGGCAAACTAATTGCCCTCTATGGATATATTGGTGCAGGCATCACCGACGCACAGGTCCGCTTAATAATTGATGGCGTATCCTCCGGCGCTGTCACTCTTGACGATGCCGTAACCGGCGTTGTTATTTTTCCCGGCATTCAGGTGTTAGGTGCCGTCGCACTTCAACTTGTTAAAAGCACATCAAATTTCGCTTTAATTAATATTGATTTCGATACATCCTTACAAGTCGAATCTCGAATTTCAACCGGCGCTGGTAAT
>JAUVYQ010000037.1 GCA_030603035.1 Phycisphaerae bacterium
GAGTAAAGTAAAAATTACGGAGCTTCAGCCAGGCGTTATTCGGTATCAGCCAGAGCATAAGTCCGGCGTGTTGGACGCCTTGACTGCTTATCTGAAGGGCAAAAGACCCCGTAAGGGAAAAGGACGTCCCGTAGGTAGGGCAAGCAAATTTTAACGCAGCACAGGGCAAGCAGCGAAGCCGAATATGCACGGAATCGGCTGAATCAGGCAAACGGACGAAATAATAATGGAAAAATAAATCTTGAATTATTCTGAAATAAATTTCAGATTTTTCTGGACTTAACCAAAGCATAAGGTATAATGCCGATTATGGACCCGATACAAAACAATCCAAAAAACAGAAAACCCCAAAGCAGCCGGTCTTCGTATCGGGTCCACTGTGGCGGGGTTTTCTTTTTATGAAAGGAATTTGTTATGTTAGACAAAGAAACCAAAGAAGAAATTGCGAAAGAAGTAAGAGAGGAATATGAGAGCACTATTAAAGACACTGTTGAAGACCTTATCGCTGATGATGTAGAAGAGCTTCGGGTAGATATGACAACAAATTACAGAGAGGAGATAGAGCCGACAATACTTGAGGAAATCCGAGAGAAAATCCAAGAGGCAGAAAAAGAGGAAGCGGAAAACAGTTAACACTTAAAGAAAGGTAGGTGGAAAATGAGAATCTATAAACCGAGTTACACAAAACCATTGCCGGAGAAGGCAAAGATTTTCTCCCGCAAGGGAAAGCGGTTCGCAAAATTCAAAGACGCAAAAGGCCATACAGCCGAAGCACGTTTGACAAAGCGGGGGGACAAGATTCTATGTGAAACCGAGCACTGGCATATTGAGTTTGAGGACAATCAGAGAATACGCAGGCGATTGAAGGGCTATACCAACGAGCGGGCCACGAAACATCTGGCTGATAGAATTCAGGACTTACTGGATTGCAATGGCCGACCGAACAGCAACTTATCTAAAGAGCTTGAGCAGATACCTGCTACGATACGGGATGAGCTTATCGGCTTCGGGTTGCTGGATGCACGGACGGTGGGTAAAACCCTTGCTGAGCGTATCGAGGACTTTCGAGACTACTTGATAAAGAAGGAACGAGACGCTAAGTATGTCAGGGGAACCATATCGAGTACAAAGCACTTGTTTGCTGATTGCGGCTTCGAGAGTTGGAGCGATATAAAAGCCAAAAGATTAAAAGACCACCTGGACGAATTGAGGGATAGAGGAAACGGCATAAGCAAACGCACCTACAACCGACGATTAAAAGCAGTAAAGCATTTTTGTAAATGGCAGGCGAAACAGCTACACACAACGAACCCGATAGATTTTATTGAGGGGTTAGATAAAGAATCCACAGACCAGCGACACCCACGCCGAGCGATTAGCACGGACGAATTTCGCAGACTGTTAGAAGTTACAGCCACAGAGCCAGAACGTTATCGAATGAGCGGTAAGGTTCGGGCCTTGTTATACAGATTCGCAGCAGAGACGGGGCTTCGAGTTTCAGAGATAAGACCGCTAACGGCGGGACGAATTAACTTTGACGACCTGATTATAACAGTTAAAGCCGCCTACTCAAAGCACAGACGAGAGGACGTCCAAGCGATTAGGCCAGAGTTGGCTGCGATATTAAAAGAGCATTGTCAGGGCAAGTTACCGGCGGCATTAGTGTTCACTGGTAAGCTGGACAAGATGGCGGAGATGTTAAAACTCGACCTTGCGGCTACAAATATCTCCTATGTTTTGGATGGGCTGTATTTTGACTTTCACGCCTTGCGACACCACTTCGGCACGAGTCTTAAAAATGTATCGTCAAGGGTGGCTCAAGGAATGATGCGGCACAGCAGCAGTAAGATGACCGATAGATATACCCACGCCGAGCTACACGATGAGCGGGCCGCCCTGGAGACCCTGCCGGACTACGGTGCGCCCAGCAAAGAAAAACAGCAAGCGGCAGTTAAGACGGGAACCGATGACGAAATCTTGTTGAAATCTTGTTTTGAGGGCGCAAAAATACGAAGCAATACGAAGAGTAGTGGGAAGCAAAACTTTAATGGCGCTCAAAAAACGCCATTGGGGGCTAATAACGAGGGGTCTGTTGGGATTGGCAGTCTGCTTCTTATCGGCCCCGCTCCCTGTCTGCGAAAGAGACAGCGGGGCGGCTGGACTGGCCCTGCCCCTCGGAGGGGCTGGACTGGCAGCTAAGGCCGCATCCTGCCACTTGCACAAGAGCAAAACAAAACAACTCACTGCCAGTATGGCTGCGGTGCCGGCCAGGAATTGGCGGCGAGTTACACAGCCGGGACGCTTCAGTTTGGTACTGGATAATGTGTGCGGGGTCATAATCGAACTCCCTATGTTTGGGATTTTATGGCTGTTTTGGGCCTCTGCAGACCTGGGTGTTTCACCCCACAAGACTGCACACCCAGCAGCAAAACACCTTTCGCCCCGTTAGAAATTTTCCCTTTTTGTATCGTATTGTCCATTGTAGAATTTCTAACGGGGTTCGCATTTCTCGTAGCATAACGCGCCTTGCGGCTGCTTGTCAAATCTTATTGCAAAAACTTTCTCAAAAACCCTCTTTTCACGCAAATATCAGCGATTGCATTTATCTCGTCTGCAACCCCACACCAATTGCCCAGCACCAAAAAAGAGCTTGGCTCAGTCGTTTTTGGTGCTGGACACGCCTAATTAGTGCGGGGTTTGCCCTACCTGTGGCAGAGCTAACAGTGAATGATTACCGTGAGCACCTGGTTTTCCGTGAGGATTAGCTTTTTCTTCAGTGTGATATCGAGACGGCCGTCTTTGAGCGTGTAGTCAATTTTGATGGGCTTGGCTCCCACTATTACGAAAACTTTCACCGACCGGAAACACAAAAGTTGTATCGCTACACGATAGAACGCCTGTTAAGTTACTTCGGGCCGGATTGTCTGCTGCGAAGGATTACAGCAGACAAAGCAAAACTTTTTATCGCGGAGCTAAAGCCACTAAAAGGCGATGAACTTTCAAACTGGACGAAACATCGAACACTCCGGCATTGCAAAACAATGTTTCAGAGTGTCGTTAGATGGGGCTGCATACCTTTTAATCCCTTCAAGCATATTAAGGGGCCGAAGCTGCGCACAACGCCGTGGCACAACATCACACCGACTGAATATATGCGGTTACTCGATGCGGCCCCGAACCCGCGATGGAAGGCTTTTTACGCTTTATGTTATACGGGCGGCCTGCGATTCAGCGAAGCCGTGTCGCTGCGGTGGTCTGATATAAACTTTTTGAGCGGAGAAGTTATTTTACGCAACCGCCCTGGGACAGATACCGAACCGGAATTTCTGTTAAAAGACTACGAACAGCGTACAATCCCGTTACCGCCGGCCACGCTTGATATGCTGGAAGCTACCGAGGCCGAAAGCCCTTATGTAGTGCTGAACAAATCGCTATACAGCAAGATGATTATTCGCTGGCAAAAGTGCAAATCGTGGAAGTGGCAGGACGCGTTCTATAACGCCGGTCGCGAATTCAGCCGACACCTGCAGAAAGCAAAAATCGAAGCCGAGCCGGGCGAAACCCTGTCGATTCACACGCTCCGAAAATCGTGCATACAGAACTGGGCGAATGAGTTACCGATGAACGTAACCAAAGAGTTGGCCGGCCATTCAAACATTGCCACCACACAGAAATACTACTGCCAGGTTGACCCGTATTACAGAGCCAAAGCAGCCGAGGTGATAGAGGGCTTGCTAAATAAAGTTGACGTATAATTGACGTATAAAATGACAAAACCCCATTTTTGACTGAGAGTGTTGGGACTCGAACCCAAGACCTACGGCTTAAAAGGCCGTTGCTCTACCAACTGAGCTACACTCCCGATATTCATTAAGACAAAAGGTTAAAGCAGTTCCCTAAAAATGTCAACACAAAACGCCTTTTCAGTAAAATTAAACGTGCGTTTCTGTACAAAACAAATTGGAAACCGTATCGTTGACAGTTCCATCATTAAAAGATAACATACTATTCTATAAATAGTTGGGAGTGTTAGGAAATGGCTGATGTAACTTTGATTACCGGCGATGGAATTGGCCCGGAAATCGCAGAAGCTGCGCGCAGGTGTATCGATGCTACCGGCGCTGGAATCAACTGGGAATTGGCGCAAGCAGGTGTGGATGTAATGGCTCGGCTTGGTACCCCCCTGCCGGACGCCACTGTCGAATCGATTAAGAAAAATGGCGTTGCCTTAAAAGCGCCTATCACTACGCCGGTCGGTAAAGGTTATAGAAGCATAAATGTGCATCTTCGCCAGACCCTTGATTTGTACGCTTGTCTAAGGCCCTGCAAAAGCTATAAGGGCGTGCGAAGCAGATACTCCGATATCGACCTTGTGGTCGTGCGCGAAAACACTGAAGACCTCTACGCAGGCATTGAATTTCAAAAGGGCAAAGACGAGACCGTCGAAATTATCAACTGGATAAATAAACACAGCAGCCGAAAGATAACCGAAGACGCCGGCATAAGCATAAAGCCTATTTCGGTCAAGGCCACAGAGCGGATAGTGCGTTTCGCATTTGATTACGCCCGAAAAATGGGACGTAAAAAGGTAACGTCCGTTCACAAAGCCAATATTATGAAATTCTCCGATGGCTTATGGCTTGAGGTAAGCCGAGAGGTCGCAAAGCAATATCCTGATATCGAATTTGAAGACCGCATCGTTGATAATATGTGTATGCAGTTGATTCAAAAGCCCGAGCTTTATGACGTAATCGTGCTGCCGAATCTTTATGGCGATATAATAAGCGATTTGTGTGCGGGCCTGGTCGGCGGACTGGGCGTGGCACCCGGTGCGAACATCGGCGAAAAAATAGCTATCTTCGAAGCAACTCACGGCAGTGCGCCAAAATACAAAGGCCAAAACAAGGTCAATCCAACAGCTCTGATACTCAGCGGCGTGATGATGCTAATACACATAGGCAAAACAGTCGAGGCGGACAAGCTGGAGGCGGCGGTGTCTGCGGTAATTGCCGAGGGCAAAAACGTAACGTACGATATGAAGCCGGACCGCGACGACCCAACCGCCGTCGGGACAAGCGAAATGGCTGACGCCATTATCGAAAAAATAAAAAGCGAATAGTAAATAGTCGTTAGTGAATAGTATTTAGCAACTAACGACTAAGCACTAAATTGAATCAAGAAAGCTATCGCAAATTGATTTCAGATGCAAGCAGCGGCTTGGGTGCGGCGCTTTTGCGCTTCTTTCTGGGGGTTGCCGCGCAGCTTTACTCAACTGTCATTGGGCTGCGCAATTTCTTATATTCCAAACGGTGGCTGAAAACATATCGTGCAAACGCGATGGTCTTTAGCATCGGTAACATAACAGTCGGCGGAACAGGTAAAACTCCTCTTGTAATCTGGCTTTGCAAATTTCTACAGCAAAAAGAAATTCGCTGTGCTATTCTAACCAGAGGCTATAAGGCTCGTCGTGCGTCGTGCGTGATGCGTCGTGCGAAAAACGGACGCAATACGCAATACGATATACGCAATACGATAGATGAGCCGGCGATTTTGGCCCAAAGCTGCCCGGAAGCCGAGGTGATTGTAAATCCAAATCGAGTGGCCGGTGCAACTGAAGCGGTGAACAAATTTGGTGCAACGGTCTTGATTATGGACGATGGATTTCAACATCAGCGATTGGCCAGAGACCTGGATATCGTGACAATTGACGGCACGTGCCCTTTTGGCTATGGGAAGCTGCTGCCTGCCGGGCTGCTCAGAGAACCTGTCACTGCACTGAAGCGGGCTGATGCTGTTGTTGTTACCAAATGCGACCAAACTGCTGAAGCTGAATTGACCCAGCTTGAAGAGAAGCTGCAGCAGGTAAATCCGGATATGATAATTGCAAGGTCGATACACGCACCCGTTTGCGCAAAATCTATAGGCCACAAAGAAATCACTATTGAAGAGCTAAAGGACAAAAAGATATTTGCCTTCTGCGGCATAGCCAATCCGGATGCCTTTTTGAACACAATCAAGAATATCGGGGCCAATCTGGTCGGTTCGAAGATTTATAATGACCATTATCACTATACGGACGATTGTTTAGCTGATATTTACGAACAAGCCAGACATCTTAAGGCGGATTTAATACTGTCAACGCAGAAGGACTGGTTTTCGTCCCCTGCTTTCGCAGAGGCAAGCTCTGTCATCCCTGCGCAAGCAGGGATACCTTTCGCGTATCTGGCGATTGAGCTAAGATTTATTAGCGGGGAAGATAAAATAACGCAGTTGATTGAGGATGCATTGGCGGGTAAAATCTCCAAAAAGTAAAAAGAAAAAGATTAACCGCAGAGAAAGGATAGATTTCTGCTTTGGTAAGGATAACAATATAAAAAATCTCCTGCGTGCTCCGCGAACTCCGCGGTAAAAAAACAAAAATAAAAAATGTACGAAAAGCTGCTGAAAACAGTAACGAATCTCGGCTCGCCGAAAATCCTGCTCGTGGGCGACTTTATGCTCGATATTTACATCTACGGCGATGCGTTAAGAATAAGCCCGGAGGCACCGGTGCCTGTACTAAAAGTTACTAAAACCGAGTATAGCTGTGGCGGAGCAGGGTCTGTGGCTGCCGACCTTGCCGCTTTAGGCGCCGTGCCCGTTTGTCTGGGCGTTATCGGTGATGACCAGAACGGTAAAATTCTCAGGGAAAAGCTGATAAAAGCCGGAGCTGATGTCACCGGTCTTCATACCGTGCCGCGTCGGCCCACCATCAGCAAACAAAGACTCATCGGCTTAGCGCAACATCGCCATCGGCAGCAATTGTTCAGAATAGATGAAGAATCCACAGAGCCGTTATCCGACGAACTAAATGAGGCGATTTTGCAAACTTACAAAGACAAATTGAAACTTGTCTGTATCGTTTGCCTGCAGGATTATGATAAAGGTTTGCTTAGTTCATCGCTTTGCGAGCAAATGATACAGTTAGCAGTGCAAGCAAACAAAAAGGTCCTTGTTGACCCTTCGCTTGCCGGCGACTATTCAAAATATGTCGGTGCCACCCTCATCGCGCCAAATCGTAGAGAGACTTCAGCGGTGGTTGGTTTCGATATAAAAACTGCAGAAGACAGCGCCAGGGCGGCAGAAGAGCTTGCCGAGAAGTTAAAGCTCAAGGCCGTGGTAATTACACTTGATAAGGAAGGCGCATATCTTAGAACAGAAAAGGAAAGTGAAATCATACCCACCAGGCCTCGCAGCGTCTATGACGTTACCGGGGCCGGCGATATGGTTCTGGCGACGCTTGCGATAGCCCTGGCTGCTGATTGTGATTATAAAACTGCTGTACAGTTGTCCAACATAGCCGGCGGCATTGAGGTAGAAAAATTCGGCGCCGCAACGGTAACCATTGAGGAAATTATCAATGAAATCATCAGTGAAACTCGGGGCAAAAGCGGTAAGGTGCGCTCGATTGATTCTCTGGTTGAAGAACTTACCTGGCTTCGCAGGCAGAAAGAGACTATAGTCTTTACCAACAGCTGTTTTGATGTGGTACATAGAGGGCACATCGAGTTTCTAAAATTCTGCAAATTGCAAGGAGACATAGTCGTTGTCGGACTAAACAGTGACAGCTCGGTAAAAACGATTAAAGAGCCCGGCAGGCCCATTAACAACCAGTACGACAGGACTGCCGTCCTTGCTGCGTTGGAAACGGTTGATTACGTTACGGTCTTCGATGAGCCGGACCCGCTCAACTTAATCAAAAAAGTAAAGCCCAACGTATTAGTAAAGGGTCAGGACTGGGCGCAGAAACGTGTCGTCGGCCGGGAGTTCGTTGAATCTTATGGCGGCAAGGTTGTTCTGGCACCGCTTGTTGAAGGCAAAAGCTCAACCGCAACAATCGAAAAGATGAGGTCATTGGAAAGAAAATCCTGATGGACAAGGTAGGTATTCCTTCCGTCATTGCGAGGCCTTTAGGCCGAAGCAATCTAAAACGTAACGGATGAGATTGCCGCAGCCTGCTTTGCAGGCTTCGCAATGACAGTTGTATAGGAAAGAAAATCCTGATGAATGAGAGCATAAAGAAACGGATTATAGAAGCGATAGAAACGCACAAAAAGATGATTGCCGAGTTCCAGATAAGCGGCATCGAAACAGTCGCTGCTGCTGCCAAGGCAATAATAAAGTCACTAAAGCAAAACGGCAGGGTTTATCTCTGTGGCAACGGAGGCTCGGCGGCAGATGCTCAACACATAGCCGGCGAGCTTGTCGGCAGATTCGAGCGCGAACGCAGGCCACTGCCGGCAGTCGCCCTGACAACCGATACATCCGTGATGACGTCGATTTCCAACGACGATAGCTTCAAAAATGTATTCGCAAGGCAGGTCGAAGCGTTGGTTAGAGAAGGTGATATCCTGTGGGCCATTTCGACCAGCGGTTCCTCGGCAAATGTCGTTGCGGCTGCGAAATTGGCAAAGCAAAAAGGCGCTTGCGTACTGGCCTTTACAGGCAAGCCCGATAGTAAACTGGAGCAAATTGCTGATATTTGTTTCTGTGCCGGTTACAAATCAACGGCGCGTAGTCAGGAGATTCACCAGCTTGCTTACCATACAATCTGTGACCTTGTAGAACAGAGTTTTTGTGGACAGCAGCATAACACAGCTTGTCATTCTGAGCGGAGCGAATAATCTCATCGTTTTAGGTAGGAGAAGAGACCCTTCGCTACGCTCAGGGTGACATACAGGGAGAACTATGCCTAATAAAGCGATATTCTTAGACCGTGACGACACTTTAATTGAAGACCCCGGCTATATCAATCATCCTGACCAGGTAAAACTGCTTGATGGTGTCGCTGAGGCACTTATCGAGCTAAAGCATATGGGGTACAAGCTAATTGTTGTCTCTAATCAGTCGGCTGTTGCACACGGAATCGTTACCGAGAAAGTCCTTGGTGAAATTCATAACCGCTTAAAGCAACTGCTGGCCGAAAAGAGAGCATTTTTAGACCAGATTTATTACTGCCCTTATCATCCCGATGGTGCTATCGGAAAATACCGTAAAGAAAGTGACTGCAGAAAGCCGAACCCCGGAATGCTGCTGGCCGCTGCCGATGAGATGGACATCGACCTTAGCCAATCCTGGAGCATTGGCAATAGCGCCCGTGATGTTGAGGCCGGTTTGCGAGCCGGCTGCAAAACTATATTAATAAATCGCTCTTCAGATTACAAACAGCCCGACCCCTGCCTGTTGCTGGCAGGGACAAATCCACACTACAAGAGTGTAAATATAAAGGAGGCGGTAAATATCATAAAAAAATATCACCGTTCGTCCGGCAAACCTGCAGACCAAACACCGTCGGCCCTCACAGGTCAAACTCAACCGCCCTTGCAAGCTGTGGAACAACCACGCAGCTCAGAGCTTACGGAGCCGGAACCGGCCCCTCCGGAGCAAAATGCTGCCGGTAAGAGAACCGAACAGTTGCTCAGCAGCATCCTCGAACAACTAAAAAGTATGCAGCGGGCCAGTATGTTCGGTGAATTTTCAATAATGAGACTGATGGCCGGGATTATGCAAATTATTGTTCTGTTTTGCCTGTTGATAACCATATGGTTTCTGATGAGCCCAACCAGACAAGACAATTCGGTTTTAATTGCCCTTGGGTTTGCTATGCTTTTTCAAATGATGTCACTAACCTTCTACATAATGCAGGGGCGAAGATAGTGATGCGTGAAACGTGAACCGTATCTCGTGAAGCGAGATACGAGATGCGAGATGCAAGATACGAGATGCGAGATTTTAGTCTGGCTTCCTTCTCCTATGGGAGATGCTGTTCTTTGCACACCAGCCTTGCGGGCCATACGCCAACACTTCAAATCCTGCAAAATCTCGTTTTTTGCCAAGCCCGCGGTTCGTGAGGTTTTATCGCCAAGCAGCTTTAACGACAGTTGGCTGGAGCAACAGGACAAGAATCCGTTTGCGATTGCAAAAAAACTCAAAGAACATAAGTTCACACACGCAATCCTTTTCAAAAATTCTTTTGCTTCGGCACTGGTGGTTTCTTTAGCACGGATACCATCACGTATTGGCTATGCCCGTGAGGGACGTGGCTTTTTGCTCACCGACAAACTCTACCCGCCAAAATTACGTGACAGTAAATTCAAGCCCATTTCTATGATTGACTACTATCTTGCGATTGCCTCCTGGCTCGGTGCCGACACAGTCGATAGAAGCCTCGAACTGCTCATCGACCCACAAAAAGGCGAGAGCCTCCGCGCCAAATTACCGGAAATCGTCAACTGCAAAGGACCGATTGTTGTTATTGTCCCGGGCGGAGCATTCGGGCCAAGCAAGTGCTGGCTAAACGAAAGGTTTGCTCAAACAGCGGATTGGCTGATTACGAACTACAACGCAACAGTTGTTGTTTCCGTTGCATCCAACCCCGTCGAGAAGCAAATTGCCGGAGAAATTTGCAATTCCAGCAGTCTGTCATTGCGAGCGCAGCGAAGCAATCTCAAACACAAACTTATCAACCTGGCAGAAAGCCCCGTAAGTCTTGGCGAATTAAAATCGCTTTTTTCAACTGCCGATTTGGTAATAAGCAACGACACGGGCCCACGGCATATAGCCATAGCTCTTGGCCGTAAAATTATCAGTTTGTTTGGGCCAAATGACCCTGCCTGGACCGATACCGGCTGCGAAAATGAAATTCAAATAGTCGGTAACGTCTCTTGTGCTCCCTGCAGCAAGCCGATATGTGAGAAAAAAGAACATTTGTGTATGCAGGCAATCACTGTAGAGATGGTTTGTGACGCTGCCAAAAAATTACTCGCAAATAATCATCGGATAAGCGACAGCTATGAGTGAACAAAAATTTGTAGAAATTTCAAAATCGTTCTTCATTGACGCCGATTATAAAACGGCATTTAGCAAATTGGGCTTAACTTCCATCGAAGCTGTCTTTTCTTTTAATGCCGCTAAGAATCTGGCCAAGGACAATCTTGCCGGGTTCCGCAGCCGTCTGCAATTTGAAATAAATTCCCTGGCGTCTTCACTATCAACAACTGTGTTTTTGAAACACTATGACAGACCGCCAATTTTGGCCCAGCTTGGAAACTGGCTCTCGGCTCGACGCCGAATAAGTTTCGGCTTGTTCGACTTCGAGCCGGCAAATAAACTCACAATAGCAGGCATAAATACCCCGAAAATTATTTCTTACGGCGAGCAATGGGGCATCTTTTTTGAGAAAAGAAGCTTTATAATCACTGAAAAAGTTCCTGATGCCGAATCCCTGGAACGAAAATTGCCCGATTGCTTCGACGCCCCGAATACAGTTGAAAATTTGAAACTGCGAAGAAATTTTATCGCTCAATTAGCGGCCTTTGTAAAAAAATTCCACGAGACAAACTATTGCCATCGAGACCTCTACCTTTCACACATATTCTACGCCGACAGCGGCAATTTTTATCTGATAGACCTGGCGCGGGTCTTTAAACCAATCATCTGGCGCCGGCGATTTCGGATAAAAGATATTGCGCAAGTTTATTATTCAGCCCCAGGCAGGTATTTCTCGAACACCGACCGGCTGCGTTTCTACTTCGGCTATACCGGCCAAAGCAAGCTGACCAGAAAAGACAAAGTATTTATCCATAAAGTAATAAACAAAGCAAAACGGATGGCACGGCACGATATAAAGCACGGCAGGCCCGTCCCCTTTGAAAGCTGACCGGATTCAGTAAAAAATTAACCGCAAAGAACGCAGAGAAAAAACTAAAAAATAAATTAGCCACAGAAAACACAGCGCGGCTTTTGGCCACAACCAAAAAGAAAAATATGCAGCCGCTTTGTGACAGGGCTTTTTTACTTGTGTAGGAACCGGTGGAAAGTTATAATAACAATATGGTTGAGACACCCAACATAACCGTAAGAATATATGCTGATACATCGGTTTTTGGTGGTGTGTTCGATGAGGAATTTGAAGGACCCAGCAAGGCCTTTTTTGACACCATCAAAAAGACGAAATTTCTTTTGGTGACTTCTGAACTGGTCAGGCAAGAAATCCAGGCGGGGCCCAAAAGCGTCCAAGAGATATTTTCCAACATTCTGCCGACTGTGGATATTGCTGAGGTCACAGCCGAAGCCCTGAAGCTACAACAAGCTTACGTGGATGCGGGAATTCTGTCCGAGAAGTATTCTACAGATGCCTTGCATGTGGCGTTGGCAACTGTTTCACAGGCTTCGCTGATTGTGAGCTGGAATTTCAGACATATTGTTAATTTTCAGAAGATTCCTATGTATAATGCAGTCAATACACTGCACGGCTACAGCGAAATCGCCATCTATTCACCTCTGGAGGTAATTGAATATGAAGACTAAAACGTTCGACTGCGTTCAGATGAAACGCCGCGGCGCAGAATTGGTTCACAAGCAGCTTGAAGGAAAGTCATTTGAGCAACGACTCGAATATTGGCAAAAGGGAACTGACCAGCTAAAAGAGCTTCAAAGGCAGGCAAAAGAGAAGAAATAGCCAACGCAGGGCTTTCTCAATGCGTCTCTGTGAACAACCATCCCCAAGGCCTTTGGCCTTGAGGCTGCCACCCCCTGCTACTGATCTGAAGAGGAAAGCCAATCGTAATTTACTAGGAATTCCTGGACCTTCTTCTTGCGGAAAATGCCGACACCCAGACAGATGCGAATATCATCTATGGTAAGAATCAGGTTTCCAATAATGTCGAATTTTATAGACTTGATTGCTGGCTTCACAATAGCCAAAACTGTTGTGTCTTCCTTGGCCTTAGATGGCCATTCTGCGCTTTTACGTATGTCATCCGGCACCTCTGATGCCGATGTCACGACACCAGATGGAAGACTCTCGAGTTTCCGTTGCACAGATAATTTGAACCCCGTGGCGGGTGTCGCAATGGCTACGCCGTTTAATTTATCAGGAAAAGCACCCGTTCCGAAGCAAACGCTACTGGCTATTGTCATGAGTTTTTCCATGTTCGTAAATCCTCCTTTTAATTTGAACTGAGGAACTATTGATTATACGGTTTCCGTATAACATTACATTTTCCTTCGTATTTCATAGCGAATCCATCGATTAGTGGCCAAATCAGGGATGTAAATCCGCCGCTACCTACATGGATATTATTGTAGGAATTGTCGGAAAAGGCAAGGAAAAAAATTCGCATTTTATATTTTGAGTGCGGGACCTACACAAAATGTGCGTTTTCGTATTGAAGCGATACAGCAGGCCGTTTATACTTGCGGGATGAACAAAAAAATCGCAATCATAATAGAGCGGGCAAATATCGTCCTGGGCGGTGCCGAGCGTTCGATTTTCGAGTTGAGATTAGCATTGTCGGCGCTCGACATTGAAGTGCACATACTGGCTGCAAAAAGCCAAACAAAAGCTAAAAATATCCATGTTCTATGTCAAAATACGCCTGGTAAGCGTGCTTGTTATTTTACCTTCGCAAAAGCATTAAAAAAATATTTATCAGAAAATCGCTATGACATAATTCACAGCGTTTTACCTTTTGATTTTGCCGATATTTATCAGCCGCGCGGAGGTACATATACCGAATCCATTTTGCGCAATGCCGCCAGTTACCAGAACAAGTTTCTTGAATCTTATAAGAAGCTCACAGCTTTTGCCAATTTTCGCCGGACCGGACTTTTACTCGCCGAGAGAAGACTGTGCAAAAAACAGGATGGGCCGATAGTCGTAGCGCTTTCTCAGTACGTTGCCGAGCAGTTCAAACAACACTACGGCCTTGCCGACGACCGGATAACGGTTATACCTAACGGCGTGAAAATAAATAAACGAATCGACACGGGCGAGGCCGAAAAGCTCCGCACGCAAATATTGGCACAATTGGGCCTTAAAGAAGCAGACAACCCCGTCTTTTTCTTATTCGTGGCGAACAATTTCAGATTAAAGGGATTAGCTGTTTTAGTAAAAGCAATGTCCGTCTATGGCGGAACGCCAGACCATAACACGGACCGGCAGGCTTACTTAATTGTTGCCGGTAACGCCAGAGTGCACAAATACCGCCGACTCGCAAAAAAACTTAACGTCCACAAGAAAAACATTTTCTTAGGGCCTATCAGGCACATCCAAAACGCCCTGTCAATAATCGACGTGGCTGTGTTGCCTACCTTCTATGACCCGTCGAGTAGATACATTCTCGAAGCATTAGCAGCGGGTAAGCCGGTGATAACCACAAAATTTAACGGTGCAACCGATTTATTCGTTAATAATCGGCACGGTAAAGTGCTCGATGCGCCCGAAGATGTTCCTGCACTGGTAGAAGCCATCGGCTATTTCACAGATACAAACAATATCCGGAAAGCATCGGAAGCGATTGTTGCAGATAATCTCAAAGAAAAAATTTCCATCCACCGAGTTGCTAAACAGCTAATATCTATTTATAAATCCATACTGCAAAGGAAAGGCCGAAAATAATGTACATGTTCGCACCTGCTATTGTAGCGGCTTATTTGCTCGGCTCAATACCCTTTGGAGTTATCATTGCCGGAGCCCACGGCAAGAATCTACGCTTAATTGGCTCAGGTAACATCGGCGCAACCAATGTCTCCCGCGCCCTCGGTAGAAGATGGGCCTACCTTTGCTTCCTGCTCGACGTGCTCAAAGGCCTGGTCCCAATGTTAGTCGCCGGAACCCTTATAAAAGCCAACCCAACTCTTAGCTTACTTTCTTTATGGCTTGCGGTGGGCTGTGCCGCTATCCTGGGCCATATCTTCCCTGTATACCTGAAATTCAGAGGAGGCAAAGGCATCGCGACCAGTCTTGGAGTGGCGCTGGGGCTTTGGCCTTACTATACAATTTGTGCCACACTTGCTTTCGCAGTATGGGCGGTGGTCGTTTTGCTGTGGAGGTATGTCTCACTGGCTTCAATCGCCGCCTCTATTGCTTTTCCTGTAGCGCTGATTTTGGCGATAGTCCTGACCCCGGACTGGGATTTTGCTAATCTATGGCCGTTACTTGCCGCAGCAATTGCAATACCGGTTATGGTGATTGTGCGTCACCGCGAAAATATAAAACGCCTAATCGCAGGAACCGAAAGCAAGGTCTTGAAAGCTAAAACCTAAAAGCCATAACTGGATGCTCGATGATCTACGAACCACGAACTAATTTACTTGGCGGGAATTATGGCTTTGGGTGCATTGCCAGCTTGCCCTGTGGGAACGCTTTGAAGATAGCTTCCCCCAATATGCTGAGTTCGAGAGAGTTAGAACTTAATATATTTGTAAGCAATAGATTAATAATATGAATGACCCGGAGCTGTTAAAATGGGAGAACTGGAAGGATAAGGAATAACTAACTGTTCACGTGGAGGCAAAAGCATCCGGGAGTGGAAACCATACACGAGATACGAAGTTGTTTGGCGCTTTAGACAGACTGTATAATTATTGTTACGTGTAAGAATGACTACGAATAATCTTAAACGAGTTCTGGTATTTATAGCCTCTCCAGGTGACGTGTCCGATGCTCGTAATTCTGTCCGCTACGCAGTGGAGCGTATTAACAAGTTGCTTGCAAAGGATAATGGCTTTCTATTGGAGCCAATCGGTTCGGAAGATGCTCCACCTGGGAAAAGCCAGCGGGCCCAGGAGATTATCAATCAGTATGTTGATGTTGCCTCCATTTTTATTGGTATATTGCATAGGCGTTTTGGACAACCAACTGGAGTAGCAGAATCGGGAACAGAAGAAGAATACAACCGAATTGAACAAAGATGGGAGAATGAACAGCCGAAACCAGAAGTACTGATGTATTTTAAGAAAATCCCGGTTGATCAGTTAGCAGATCCTGGGGAACAACTACAAAAAGTATTGGCCTTCAAGGAACGCATAAGCACAACTTGCTTCTATAAAGAGTTCAAATCAGAAAGGATATTGATAGAACTCGTTCAGGATGCTCTTCATGATTGGATATTTAAGAACCGCGATAAATTTGAGACGCCAACTGAAGCCAGTAAAGTTATCACACTACAACCAACTGACAAAGAAGTATTAGCATGCATACTAGAACAAGGTCAATTCTCTGCAGATGAAATCAGTTCACACCTTGAGCAATCAACGACAACCATTGAAGCGTCTATACAACGATTGAAAAATTTGGGATTGATTGTTAGGGAAGCTCAGGGAATTCTCAAACCGATTAACTCCACGGAGGGTTTTCTCGCAATTGCGAGACACTTAAACACAGATACCCATCACAAAATCCTCCTGTCTTCTAACTACTTTCAAAACATGCTCAGTTCTTCACTAGGAGCCCATATACTATGTCGCTTCCATTGCGAACTATCTGCAGAAATGGTAGAGGGCTTACGATGCGTAGCCCTTTTGTCACCAAGCACAACCACCTACCTTCTCTTTGGCGATACTTCTACCTATGACAATCTATTTGAGAACACGAGAAATAAAGATAAGAACGAAAAGAAATTTGCCAATGGATTGATGCAAAACAGTATAATTCTCTGCGTATTGTTAGAATACGGAGCAGACTATACAAAAGGGAGGGTGTTATACAAGCTCAGATCGAAGCGATTAGCAGGCCAGCTATTGAGTATGAGTCTCAAATTAGCTTACGAGGAAGCCAAGGCTTTTGAAATTGGGGTAGCTATGCCACTGATCGGTGCATATGCCGGACGCGATCTCAAGGCAGGGGAAATGTGCTATGGAAGTCCTGAGTTTGGCATTCGTCAGGGAACAATCTACATGCACCTGGATTTGGATAAATTGGCGGAAGAGACATTTGACCAAGCATTGTCGCAAGAGATACCCGACGATGCCAGAGCAATGGCCCTTAATAATAAGGGGCTTATATACCTTAAACATAAGCAGTTTTTAGAGGCTATTCCTTTGTTCGAACAAGCAATTAAACATGGCCCAACTATAGACGAGCCCAAAAAGAATTTGGAACTGGCTAAGGCCAGACTCTCGAAGCAACAAGAAGACAAGGAGACGTAATTCATTGACACGCAAGAGATTGAACAAATATTGAAGAAGCAACGGGAACTTCTTATACAGAAAAAGTAAGTCTGTCTTTCCCGTTTTATACAGACTGTATAATCATTGTTATAGGGGTGATAAGAAAATGACCTCTCCTTATGAAAGTGGCTTCGCAAAGAATGTGTTTCAACAGTTGGATACTGAATGCTCGCTATGTGTCCTTGGTCTCTGTTTGGCCTCACATGACATAGTGTTACATCACTCACTTATAGACAAAAGCGAAGCTGGAGAAAAAAACTACCACTTTGCAGCATCGCTATCCATTTTGCGTGAAATCGCCAAGATGGTCGAACCGATTGAAAAGCTTGCTTTCGCAACGCGTTTCTCTCAGGGAACAAAAGGCTTGCTTCAGGATCTTAAAAGAGACTTGCAACCTTTTCACGATAACTCTTTGACAAAAGGAACACTCAAGCCAATCCGTAACTTTACATTTCATTATGATTTTACCGAGGTGGATCAAAACAAAATAGATTCGTTGCTCGACGATATCAAAAAGGAGAAGAAGTTGGAATTTAGAGCGAGGAGCAATGACAATTCCATTCTTCGTAATAGGTATACATTTGCGGATGCATTTAGAAGCAAGTTAGTGGAAAGCTATCTTACGAGAGATTTAGTGAGCAAGATCACTGTAGCCACAACGAATGTCATTGCTTTCACGGATTCGCTATTGGCTGACTTGTCATGATAAAATTATAACATCTGGCTCCAGTGAAGCGCTGCTGACATGTCGATCTTTAGCTGTGACTTTCCAGTGAATTATGAGCAATAAGTCCTCGACGACCCCGCACTTGCCGCCAAAAACAATTCTCTTTAATCTGCTTGCCCCGCCTGCCCGAATCCCTGCATGTATTAGCTTGCCCCAGCAAGTCTCAGGCAGGGGGCAGGGACCCAGTTATTTATGTCCTTATAAAGCACTTTTTTGTTGGTTAAATCGGTGTGAATCAGCGGCTATCCGTGGTTATTTTTGAATTTTGCACTGTGGTTTTGCACTTTTCACTTCAAGTTTTTAACTTCCACGACATACGATATACGCAATACGCAATACGAAAAATCTGCGTAATCTGCGAAATCTGTGGCTATTTTCCCTTGTGATTTTTGTGCCTTTTCGTGGCCGAACAAAATCCGCGCAATCAGTGAAATCTGTGGCAAATAATTTACTTCTGACTTCTGTCTTCCGCCCTCTGTGGCTTACCCATTTTCAATCAAATCTGCGGGTAGTTATCGACAAAAATCGAAAAATCTGAAAAAATTTTATCTCCTTTTCTCACATCGAGTTACGAGTATCGGGAATCGAGAATCGAGGACTTTTTTCGACTCAAACGCGCAGGTTCGCCCAATAGTAGAGAGACAGTACAATTTGGAATTTGAGATTTGAGATTTGAAATGCCATTTAACCACTCACAACGAACCACTCGATACTCAATACGCAATACACAATACGAGATGCTATACGCTCCACGCTTCACGCTATATGCTAAACCCTAAACCCTATCCGCTCTACGCTATCCTCTGCCCTCTACATCTGTCGAGAACGCTCTACAAATCAGCTCTTTTTATGCAAAACAAACCCAATTTG
>JAUVYQ010000252.1 GCA_030603035.1 Phycisphaerae bacterium
ATTAAGACCTCCTAATCGTAAAATCGATCTAAAACTTCAACGCCAAAAAAAACATCACAAGATACGTCTATTTTTCTAAACTATATATCACAAACTTCACTCATTTTCGATTCGCAACAAGCCTCCAATAAAAAATGCACTTCTCCGCTCCATCGAAATCACCACGAGCGAAAATCTTCCGCAGTAAACTCCGCCGATTCGCTCTCGCTCAATTGATGTGAATCATCGAGCGACCCGCCAAGAAGAAGATCCCTCATTTGCTCGAGTGAGCTTCGCTTTTGTTTAGTATCGCAAATATCTTCGCCCTTGTCAACCTTTACGAACAATTCGATATTCTCTTTTTTGCCAAGTCTCTCGCAGCTCAGCTTGTAGTAACCGTATTTCATGTAAAAATCCGCAGGATCTCCGCTTTTCTGGTCCATTTTGCTTCGCACAATCTCCGGAGAGAGTCTCCGGAGCATTTCGCCCCCGATTCCGCGACCTCTGAAGGGCACCGCCACAAGCAAATGTATCAAAATACCCCTGTCTGTCTTTACCGCCCAACCAACAATCGCACGCTCGCAAATCGCTAACAGGACATCATATCTCGCTAAATACTTTTTCTGTCGGCCGAAAGGTATAAAAAAATCATGAGTCGCTCCGGGAACATGATCTCTCTCCGCACCGCCGGTAAGCCAATAATCCACGAAGCGAATAATCGCCGCCAAATCCTCCATAGTCGCATTGCGATACTTGATCTCCATCGCCCACCAGTATAAAACCGCCCACAAAAATAGCGAGGGACAAACCCTCGCAACAGCACCAATCCGCACTGGCTCTTGAATATCAGTCCGTACGAAAACCACCCCGGAATCTGCAGAAGCAGGTCGAAAAGTAACCTTTACTTCTTTGCCCCCAAACATACCTTTACCGGATATCCTCGCCTCACTCTTTATCGTCTTTTGCAGACTCAAGTTTCTCTATCCTCTTACTTAGCTGCTTTAACTGCTCCACCAGCTTCGGAAGACGCATCACCAAACCAATTGCTCGCAAGGCCTGTTTTCTATCTATTGCCGGTGACCAGGCTAACTGCTGACCCGCTCCAACATTGTTCATAACACCAGCCTGTGCACCAACCATTGTGCCATCGCCAATTTCAATATTATCCGAAACACCCACCTGACCGCCAAGCACAACACCGTCGCCAACCTTGCAACTGCCGGAGATGCCAACCTGTCCCGCTATAAGGCAGCATTTGCCGATTACTACATTATGGCCGATTTGAACAAGGTTATCTATCTTTGTCCCAGACCCGATTATCGTATTCCCAAACTTTGCCCTGTCAACGCAGCAGTTGGCTCCTATCTCGACAAAGTCTTCAATCACCACACCGCCGTTGTGTGGAATAAGTTCGTGATACCCCTTCACGTCTGCATCGCACGTCAGTCCCAGCCAACCCCGAACCACTCATAAGGTACTCATCGGTGGCTGCTGCCGATGAAATCGGTCTCATTCGCTTGCCGTCAAAACATACGTCACCAGGTAGTACGCCTCCGCAAGAACGTGCCAGGAACTGGCTCGGTTGAGCTTCCCTTCGTTTTGACCAGTGCAAGGGGTCGGTGCTTGGCCTACCGGCCAAGCTAATTATACCGACCCTCACTGCGCTTAAGGTACAAGGCGCTTGTGCCACTGGCCGAAAACGCGCGGTCACCCTACGGGCAGTTCACTGTCACTTGTCTTGCTGGTCGGCCATCCTCACAAAAGTTTTGACAGGCACTTACGAGGCAGGAAGCTTCCTGGGATCTCTGCGTTGCCTCGTAAGACGCGAGCAGCTCCCCTGGTCCTCACATCTCCGACGAGCTCGTCACCGGCCCATTCTTGATGCCGGACACAGGGGAGCTGCAGGGGCCCGCCGGTAGTCTGCGGACCGGCGGAAAAATAGCCTGGCCACGCCACACCCGCCGCGACCAGGCTACGGAAGATACCCTCCCGGCTCGCAGCGCACGAGAGGGCACTATGGAGTAAGACAATGAGGATTCGCATAGTGTATCGGCAACGTAGGGCAGCGTCTAAAGCTTTTTCTCGAGGGGGTTGGCACTTTGATACCCTGTTTTCGCATCCGGGGCATCCTACGCGTTTTTAGCCCCCCGGAGCCTCCAGCTACACCCCCACTTTTTTAGACATAAACAGCGATTTTAAAAATATGGTCGCTTTCTCCCCCAAACCCCGACCAAAAATTGAGCCGGCTCAGCTGAACCAAAAAAAAGTGTCGCAAAAAATATGTCGATTTACCTCTTGACAAAGGGTCGGTTTAGCCGACAATGGGAGAAACGACAGGTCGCTTTTGGTATCGAGGGCTTTTGCTATGAAAATCCCGCAGCCAGGGGACACGAAGGAAGTCA
>JAUVYQ010000341.1 GCA_030603035.1 Phycisphaerae bacterium
CATCGAATTGTAGACTATGCCTTTAGCACTTCACGAAATGCTCGAGTCGCTCTTTGGAATAAAGAGCTTCCCGAAAGAACAGCCGTACCTCGACCCGCATGTAGCCAATATTGCTACCCAACAGTTCTTGCCGTACAATCCGCAACGAATATCTTTCATAGTGATAAACCTATCCGCTAATGTGATATATATCGCCCCGAGCAATCGGGTAGGGATTGCACGCGGAATACGGTTGGCTCCTCAAGGCGGGTCGGCGTCCCTTACATGGGATAGGGATTTTGAATTATGCTCTCACGATTGGTATTGTATGGCTACAGCCGATGCAAGCGCATTTTACGTGTTGGAGAATGTAGCACAGTAAGATGGAAATAAACAACCCACAATCTTTCGATCATATCATCGGAATTAATGGTGAGATACTACAGCCGAAAGTGTTGGCCTATGGCGACGTAGAACCCTCAAAGATTCATAGTGATACTATAATATGGCGTAAAACAACGGCAGACGAATTTCATGTGCCACCTGCTTTACTTGAAGCCGGTGGTAGACCGATGGAAATAGAGATACTTCCAGTTGATTCAGTAGATCTTGCTAAGGTCCAGGCATATGCGGGTTTTATGTATGATCGGAAACAAGATATATACTACGTGCCCTCTCTGATAATAGACCGAGCTGCTCGTAAATTGAGTCCTTATGTTGAAAGTTATGCAACCTTAGTGGGTGCACCTAAACATAACCAAGTAGCAAGTGTGATAAACGCCGAAACAGAAGATCGGCATTTACCCGGAGCAATTATTGGAGCTAACGAGAATATTCTGTACTTCAAGGTTATCGAGATCGGCCCCTGGAATATGGATGCTGTTGGGTTGGTAAATATCGCGCACGGTTTAACGACAAACAATATACGTACTATAGATGTATTGATTATCCCTGATATAGGAGCATTAGGGGATGTTAGACGTTCTATATCTATAGCGTCTGCCCCCGGTACTGTTGCCGGACGATGGGAACTTTTCGGGGGTGATGTTCGCATAAATCGGTTCGATGCAGGTTGGTTCGATACTGCGGACTATAACGATGGCGTCATGAACCGCGGGTTTATCACGATCTGGTATCAGGACTAATCATGCCGGAAGAACTGATAGACATAATCCGCCGTCTCCGCAATCAAGGTCTGTCGGCAATCCAAGTACAGAAATGGTTACGTGACAATAATTACGCTATTCCGTGGGTTGAAACCCGAAAGGTATATCTACAAGCCGGGAGGTAGAAAATGAGCGATCCTGTATTGCAGGGAATTGCAGACGATCTGAAAAAGGTAGATACCGAAATTGAACGTGCACGTACGTTGATAGCTGTTGCCGAGGAAGCCGGTGAGGATGTCGGCAAACTGAAAGCGGAGCTCCGTGTAGCAGAGTCACGTAAAAACAAGTGGACCCGGGCGCTC
>JAUVYQ010000009.1 GCA_030603035.1 Phycisphaerae bacterium
GGTAAGCCACAGAGAGCACGGAGGGCGCAGAGGAAAATTTAACCACGAATTAACACGAATTGACACAAATTTATTAGACAGGATAACAGGATTAGGTGGGATTTGTTTTAGCCAGCTTTGGCGTTTTCGGCCATACCTTTCCTCGAAGCAAGCTTCTGCGAAAGGCCCGGCCTTATCCGCCGGGTTCCGTCGAAGCCGGACCCCATTTGGGAAGCTGCCGAAAAAGGTGTTTAATTAGCCACGAAAAAGCACTCGTGCTACGGAGCAAGTACTTCGCAGAGTAGGACAAAATGCACAAAAGGGACAAAAAAACAGCCAAAAAAGCACTTTTTTGGGCTGCCCTTTTTCCTATTGAAATCCGAACTCTATCACCTATAATCTCCCTAAAGTGTGCGGATTTCCTTGTGTTGACCCCGGCTTGTGGGTGCGCAGGAGCTCACCCTGGGGGCAGGCGGGAATTGTGGGTTTTGGGTAGTGTGTGGTTTCCAACAAGAGAGAGAAAAGCTGATGAAATTGTCAGAGCTTAAAATTGAAAACTTTCGGTCATTTAAGAATGAGACTATTCGGTTTGATGACTACAACTGTCTAGTGGGGCCGAATGGGTCAGGGAAATCTGTAGTCCTTATGGCTTTGAATATTTTCTTTCAGGAAAGCGAGTCTACAGTGACGGATGTGCGGACCTTAAGTATAGAAGACTTTCATCATAAGAATAAAGACGAGCCGGTGATAATTACAATGACGTTTGAAGGCCTTTCTGAGGCCGCGCAGGAGGAATTCAAAGAATATTATCGACAGGGAAAGTTGGTTATATTTGCTAAGGCAGTATGGGACGATGCAACACAAAGTGCTCCGGTTAAGCATTTTGGGTCGCGGTTAGTAATGAGAGAATTTTCAGGGTTTTTTAAAGCAGAAAAAGAAGGGAAAAGTGTATCTGAGCGTAGGGAAATTTATCGTGGGATTCGGGTTAAGTTTCCGGAACTACAGAACATCTCGACGGGGACTGGGATGAGGGCTGCATTAAGAGAGCATGAAGAGAAGCACCCGAAGAAGTGTATTTTTCTAGATGAGCCTAATCAATTCTACGGGTTTACAAAAGGTCAGTATCATCTGGAAAACTATATTCAGTGGGTCTATGTTCCAGCCGTGAAGGATGCATCCACTGAGCAAGAGGAAGGGACCAAAACGGCACTAGGTCAGTTGCTTGCCCGAACGGTACGTACTAAACTGGATTTCACTGACGCAATTGATGGGCTAAGGAGTGATCTCGAAGAGAAGTACAGGCTTCTTCTGAGGGATAAGAAAGAAGCTCTGGACGCACTTCAACTCTCTATTGAGAAACGGCTGCAAGACTATGGTGACCCTCGGGCAGTGCTCAAACTTGACTGGCACCTTGACCCCAAAGCCTCTGTTACGGTCCGCGAGCCGCTTGCTCGGGCGAGCATTGGATATGCCGACTTCATAGGAGAGGTCGCGCGGGCTGGCCATGGAATGCAAAGGGGCTTTCTGCTGGCAATTCTTCACGAGTTGGTGGGAAATGAGGAAAAAGGAGGGCCGAAGCTCCTTCTGGGGATTGAGGAGCCCGAACTTTATCAGCATCCGCCGCAAGCTCAGCATCTTGCGGACGTATTAGAGAGATTGTCGTTGCCAGGAAATAATGCCCAGATTATTGTTACAACGCACAGTCCATACTTTGTGAGAAGCGAATTGTTTGAAAATATTCGCATGTTTTGTAAGTCTGAAAGAGAACATTGCACAAAGATAAGTTGGACCACCCATGAGAAGGTCGAAGGTAGGCTTGCGAAAGTGTTAGGACAGGAGCCTAAATCGCCAACGACTGCTATGGCTATCGTTAATCAGATTATGCACCCGTCACAAAGAGAACTCTTTTTCACGACTTTTGCAGTTCTTGTGGAAGGACCTGAAGATGTTGCGTATATATCGAGTCACCTCCACCTTTCCGGACAATGGAGGAAGTTTAGAGAATTGGGATGTCATTTTATCGTAAGCGGTGGGAAAACAAGCTTGATCAGATTTCTGGCTATCGCAAAAGAATTGGATATTTGGGTTTTTGTTTTGTTCGACTCAGATGCTAAATCCTTGAGAAAAAAAGTTGAGACTACTAAGGGCGATCTTGACAAGCACATACAAGCTAAAGAGAATCTCAAAAACAATTCAAGGATTAACTCATCAATATTGAAACTTTGTAATGCTAGCAATGCTACTGCATTGCCGGACAAAACATTGTGGCTTCCGAGTGTTGTGGTTTGGCCTGATACAATTAGTTCAACGGTCAAGGAGGAATGCGGTGAAGAGGCTTGGAATATCGCAGAGAATGAGGTCCGGAAGAATCTGGAATTGAAAAGTGGAATAACTCAAAGAAATCCCATACTCATTACAGCAACACTGGAAGAGCTTTGTAAGCAGAACAAGAAATCTGCCTCCCTTGTGAAGCTATGCGCTGCCATCCTCCAGGATGCCCAGAAAACGAAAATTTGAAAGAGGGGTACCCGAGTGGACAGAGTTTCGGTAGTGTCGACCAATATTCGTTCAGTAGGTTATGATCCTGAATCGTCAACGCTCGAAGTAGAATTCAATTCTGGGAGTATTTATCAGTACCTAGATGTGCCAGAGAGTGAGTATGAGGGACTCATGAATGCAGCGTCTAAAGGGAGATACCTCAATAGGAACATCAAGGGTCGTTATGAAGATATAAAGGTCAGGTGAAAAATAGAAGCTTAGCCTTTTGAAAAAGTTGATTGAGTCTGCAAAAATAGGTGGGTGGTTTTCATAATTTAACTTTCTTGACGGGGGCTATAAGTGTTTGTATAAATAAGTAATTCTTTATTAGAAGAAAGGGCTGGATTTGGAAAAGCAAGGTCATTTAGTTTGGCTTTTTGAAGATGAAGAAGTCGTAAGTAAGGTAAAACAACGGCTTCCGCGATTGTTTCAACTTGCTGAACTGGAAAGTTCACGGGCAGGGAAGGTCGGGATGCAAGTCGGGTCGATTCGAGAAAACGTAATAGTCGCTTTGCTAATGTACAAATTTCGCGAACAAAGCATCAAGATAGGATTGTGACCCAACATCAAGGAGACAAAGTAAATGGCAAATCACTGGATGGCAGTGGGAACTCAGGAAAATTGGAAGGAAGCATTCGAAAAAGGTAATATTTGGGGCCTTAGAGAAAGACAAAAACGCCATTGGAGTGCTCTGGAAGAAGAGGACGTGGTTTTCTTTTATGTTATGCGCCCGGTTGCTGGCATAATTGGATACGGGATCGTCAAAACGAAATTCCGCCAGACTCAGCCGCTCTGGTACGAAGAACTTGACAAAAACAAAGTATTATGGCCATTGCGATTCGAGTTTAACGTTGAACACTGCCTTCCCCCGGACGAATGGGAAAGAGATAAGATAACCTCCGAGTTGTTAAGATATAAGACAGGAGTTGGGTTTCAACAGATCGATTCTTCGATGGCTCAAGAGATCATCTCAAAATTTAGAGAGCGTGAGACCTTAGAGTCAGAAGAGCCACTCTCTCATAAAGAGATTCAGCAAAAGTTGATCGAGATTGGTAAGCTGCAAAATTATATTGCCGAGGGAGAGTATTCTTTTGACTTGGGAAGACTCGACGTTGTGTGGAGGAGAGTACAGCAATCTGTACCGACATACGTTTTTGAGGTGAACGTAAAGGGCGATCTTTATCATGACCTGGCGAAGCTGAAACATGCTTTTGACCTATGGAATAGTAACATTTTCATTATAGCTTCTGATACCAATGAAGCTAAAGTAAGGCAGATGCTTTCGGGCAGCTTTCATGAGATTGCTGAGCGTTTAAGATTCATCGATCTCGAAAAGGTCAGAAGGCTCCATGAACGCAAGAAAGACCTTATAGAACTTGAAAAGGAATTCGGCATCTATAAATGAAGGAGGCTATTATGGGCTGCCACGTCTGGTTGGAACAATGCCAATATTGTGGCTTTGAAGAAATGATCGTTTCCAGCTATAACAACCTCTACTTTGAGGTAACATGCCAAATATGCGGTTATGTAAAATCGACTGAGGAGAAGGTCCCTGATGAACAAGATGTTCAGCTTGCAAAACGAGCACTGAGCGAAATGGGTGCTAAAGAAAAACAGAAAGCGGTCGAGCTATACCACGAGTACAATATTCCGCTTATCGCGAGACTAAAAAGGGAATCTCCGGACGCCGGGCCTGCATAAATATTGCTAACCTTGGTAGAAAACCTTATATACCGCTGCACAGGTATATTATCGAAGACATGCTCGACATTGGCTTTTTTATGAGAGGCGAAATCTTATGGAATAAGGCCAACAGTGCAAGCCCTTCTACCGCCTGGGGCAGTTGGTTGTCTGCCGGAAATCCCGTGTTAAGAGACATTCACGAGTATATTTTAGTTTTTTCAAAAGAGTCTTTTTCAAGAAAAAGACACAGCAAGAAAAGTACCATTTCCAGAGACGAATTTCTCGAATGGACAAAAAGTGTCTGGACATTTCCAGCGGTCTCTGCTCGGAGCATTGGGCATCCGGCACCATTTCCAGTGGAATTACCATATCGGCTGATTCAGCTTTACACGTTTGAAGGAGATGTTGTTCTGGACCCGTTCGTTGGTAGTGGGCAGGCTTCAATCGCTGCGATAAAAGCAAACCGTCACTACGTAGGATATGATACAAACGAGGAATATGTGAAGCTGTCTGAGAAAAGGATCAAGAAATTTGAATTTGATTTTAAGGCTCCCGAATTATTTGACGTTGAAGGTCAGAAAAGGGGCAAAAAGAAGCCTGTAATGTCTACGGCTAAGTGAAAAGACAAGGTATTCTGGTTTCAGTCAAAGTGGTGCGAAATATCGCACCCTACCCTCTCAGGAATGACAAACGGAAATTCGACGAAGATTTGCGCCCCTTGGTGTTTTCGTTCTTTAGTTAGATAAAATAGCGTAATAGACCGTAAAAGTCAAGGGAAAAGCTAATTGGTGAATGGTGGGACGGTTAGACGGACGTTTTAGATGTGGCAATAAAACAGGGCACTGCTACATCATGCCCCACTGAGGCCCATTATCTATGGTCGAAAACAGCCAACAAAAATGCTGGAAAATCTCGCCGGGCAGCGACCAAATTTAGCACAATAAAAATATTGACAATTACTGAGACGGGTGCTAATTTGAAGCTCAAAGAAGACTAACCGCTGAGAACGCGGAGAAAGAAGAAAACAGAAGAAAAAGAATATGGACTCCTGCTTTCGCAGAAATGATAATATTAAAACTCGGCGGTAAAAAAGTAAAATCGATTGGCGATTTGGTTGTTTTTAGATAAGAACCTTTTTTTGGAGATGAAAAAATGGAATTTCACATCAATTTAGCAAAAGACACGGGGCCGAAGAAACTCAAAACTCAAAACTCAAAACTCAAAACTGTCGACACCGGGGTTATCTTCATTCTCGTTATTTTAGCGGTTTTGGCGTCCGCGGGTTTTGGGCGGGAAGCTGCTGGGCCACCTGAAAGAGCTGCTCCAGCCGGCGGCGCAAGAGCCGGTGTCCCCTCTTTTCCCTATGTTGCCGAGATAACCGGCGATAACGTCAACATTCGTTCCGGTCGGGGCACGAATTATTACAGCTGCGGCAAGCTAAATAAAGGTGACAGAGTAAAAGTGGTCGACCACCAACTCGGCTGGTCCTGCATTGTTCCGCCCGCGGGCAGTTTCTCCTGGATTTCAACGAAGTATATTGGCATTGACCCGGATAAACCTACTGTTGGTATTGTTACCGGCGACGGTGTTCTTGTCTATGCGGGCTCGGATTTGATAAAGCCAATGCACTCTACGACTAAGCAGCCAAAGCTCAACTGGGGCGATAAAGTGAAGCTGCTGGGCGAAGTGAAGGACAATTATTACAAAATTGCTCCGCCGGCTGGTGCCTACCTCTGGGTAAGCACCCAATATACAAAGGCCCTGGGCCCGGTTGGAAAGGTCCCGCCAACTGTTGTTGTCCCTCCCCCTACTGTGGTCCGTCCCCCCGTGGTTGTCCGCACGGATATTTCCGCTGAGGCCACGCTCAAAAAATATAAGGCTCTGGAAAACCTAATCGAGGCCGAGCGAGTCAAACCAATAGTTCAGCAGAATTATGAAAATATAAAGAAAGCGCTCGCTGAAATTGTCGGCAGCGAAAAGGCCGGCAAGGCTGCACGCTATTCGGAGTTTGCGCTAAAGCTGGTAGAGCGTTATGAATTGGCTTTCAAAGTCGAGAAGGCTGTTCGACTTCAGGATGCAGAGTTGCAGCGGATTCTGGAGGGGATAGATAAAGCCCGCACCATAAGGCTGGCTGAAGTTGAAGACCTTGGCAGATTTGCAGTTATAGGGCAGCTTAGAACTTCAAGCGTTTACGGCCCTGAGCCGGAACTAAAACACTACCTGATAATTGACGATTCCGGCAAAAGCGTTTGTTACGCTTTACCGACCGGCTCAGCCTCGAATATGGATTTGAGCAAACTCGAAGGCCGAAAGGTCGGCCTGGTCGGAACAATCGAGCCGCATCCGCAAACGGCAGGGGCCCTGGTGCGATTTACAGAAACAGTTGAGCTAAACTAATCGGCTTCTAAACTAACGGGACCCCATTTTGTCCCGCAAAATGGGGTCCCTTAAACAAGTTTTCTGTTGCCGGGGACTGCTGCCAGCCGCATCGGCAGGGGGTAATCTCTTCCGTTGCACTTTAGATTGCTTCGCTTCGCTCGCAATGACGGAGACGGGAAAAATTATTTCTTCAGGATTTCTTGAATGCGGTCCATTTCTGCCTGCTCTTAGTGCTGGCCAAAACGGTTTCAATGAAGAGCATACCTCGCAGGCCGTCGTCAACATTCGGAAAGTCCAGTGCCAGTTTATCAGGTTTTGTCCTGGTCAATCTTGCACGCAGGGTATCGGCGAAGTTGCAGTAGACGTTAGCGAAGGCCTCAAAGAAGGCTTCGGGATGACCGGACGGCAGGCGTGTAGCACGACCCGCCGCAGGGCTTTTGGCACCCACATAATCGTTACCGCGGTGCCAAACCTGCACGGGCCCGTCCGGAACCTTGACGTAGAGGTAGTTGGGATGCTCCTGATGCCATTCCAGACTTTTCTCTTCACCATATATCCAGATGGCCAGGTTGTTTTCTTCGCCTATGGAAATCTGGCTGGCGTGAAGGATTCCCCTGGCACCGTTATTGAAGCGAAGCAGGCAGTTGCCGTCGTCGTCCAAGCGGCGGCCCTTGACAAAAATCGTCAGGTCCGCACAGATGTAGGTAATCTTCAGCCCGGTGATGTATTCCGAGAGGTTCTCAGCGTGCGTGCCGATATCACCCATACAGCCGGCGCCGCCGCTTTGCTTTGGGTCGGTTCGCCAGGCGGCCTGCATCTGCCCTGTTCTCTCCAGCGGCGTGGCCAGCCAGCCCTGTGGATACTGCACGACAATCTTGCGGACCTTACCAAGCTCACCGCCCCGCACCATATCCCGCGCCAGCTTTACCATCGGGTAACCGGTGTAATTGTGCATCAGGCCAAACACTCTGCGGGACTTTTTGACGAGTTTTCGCAAATCCTTTGCTTCTTTGACGTTGAACGTCATCGGTTTTTCGCACATCACGTGGAAGCCCGCATTTAGAAAATCTCCAGCGATAGGAAAATGCCAGTTGTTTGGCGCGGTGACCGAGACGAAATCGATTCTTTCACCATCGGGCCACTTAAGCTCCCGCTCTATCATCTCCTCGTAGTTCCGGTACACCCGCCTGGGATTGAGGCCGAGCTCGCGTCCCATCTGCTTGGACTTGCGTGGGTTAATGTCGAACGCCCCCGCTACCAGCTCGATGCCGCCGTCCATACGAGATGCTTTGCGATGTACCTCACCAATAAACGCTCCCGGTCCCCCGCCAACCATTCCCATCTTCAATTTTCGGTTGAGTTTCATACCTGCTCCTTTCGATAAAATATTCGCGCGCGTAACGTTACTGCTCTTAATAGTTCACAAATTTACTCTGTCCAAAAATACCGTCTTCCATAAAAAATATCGTTTTAAGATTATAGAGATTCAAACCAGCAAGGCAAGTCAAAATAACAAAATTTGGGTTGACAATAGTTGAGTGGAAGTTATAAATTCATCAGTGTCAACTGCGAACCCTGTCATTCTGAACCCGCCGAAAGGGGGTGAAGAATCTCTTCTTCGTTAGCTAGATTCTTCGCTCACGCTCAGAATGACAAAAAGCGACAATTTCCCTATACGGGTGCTTTATTGAACGGAACGATTGAAACATTGCTCGTTCTTTGGGCCAACCGATTTTTGGACGGAGACTTTTTAATGCCGCTAGAACGATTCGTGCTTCTGTTGATATTGTGTTCTGGTTTGATTACAGGATGCCGTAATAGGACCGAATTGCTGCCAAAAGAAGGCGGTCATGTAGTAGAATCGTATATAGTTGCGAGTTCCAGTGAGCATAAACTTTTGAAGGATGCGCAGTTCGCCGGGACACTTAAGGCAGGAAATATTGAAGTATTATATCAGGAAGGATTGGAAGCCCAGGCCGATTGCATAGCAAACCTGACTGACAAATCTTTTTCCCACATCCAGAAGTCAACAGGCTTCCAGACTTCTGCCACTAGTCGTATCATTTATCTGCTTTGGAGTGACTCGGCACCCCAGGATGTATCTCAAATAGTCTGGACACCTGGTAATGTTCTTGGTGTAATACTATTTGCACAAACCGATGACGATTCTTGTGAATCGATCATTTCTCACAACTCGGTTTTCCCCTTTGCATTTGTACATGAAATCATCGAGGGTTCTCTTCTTTTTCGCAAAGAAGGCACCAGGATTGAACATGACTACAAAAGGAAGGAATTTGGCTTCATCAATCGTAAGGTATTAAATTATACTCGCTGGTTTCGCGAAAGTTTTTCAACTTATTGCGCCTACCTGGCTCATGAAGCAATCACATCGGATAGCAGCTTTGACAAAAATCAGGTATCTCACGCAATGCTGCTCAATGGGTTTTCTCTGCATCCATTTTCAGCCCTGACTAAAGTAGGAAAAGATTTGTTTTCCTGGCATCTATTTTCCAGTTTTCCTCCGGACACCCGTCGTTCCCCAAATCTGCCAAACCCACAAAAAACAATTACCGACTATTACGATGCCTCTTTCGGACTTTTTCTGTTAATTAGAGATAAGTTTGGTGAGGATTCTATTCACCAGATCATTCGTGGTATTGATACGTTAGAATATGGAGACGGTCCGGCGCTAATAGAGCTCACAAATACAATATTAGATACCGACATCGAACAGTTAGTAGAAGATTTTCGTTTTCCTCAAACAGGCTTATATATGGACCCATTGTTCCCAAGAGAGGCTGAGTTAAAGGGGCTGAGTATTTCCGAGGGACTCTTAGTAACGATTGTCGAGCCCGGCAGCCCTGCTGAGAAAGTGGGAATAAGAAAAAATGATGTTATTTACAGAATCAATGACAAGGACATAAAGGCAAATCTTGACTTTGAACTTGCAATCTACCAACTCATGAACCATCAAAGTGTGACCGTCAATATTTTGAGAGATGAAGAAGAAGTTGCCATAGAACTAAAATTAGGTAATTGAGCCATTAGGTTACTTATTGCTTTGAGTAAGCGATAGAAAGATAGCAACAGGGAAAGGATATGAATACTGATATTAGCCCGGTATCTGTTGATTTGTACAATATTGCCATAGAAACAAGAGTTCCGCTCAAGTTTGGGCCTGAAACATTGACATCCGTTATATGTGCGCGTACTTGTATGACTGTGGCGAACGAGCAGGGACAAACTACGCAGGGCTGGGGTGAAACTCCGCTGAGCGTCCAATGGGCCTGATGGTGCAGGATTTGACTAATCCGATGCTGGCACAGATTCCCCACGTTCTTCTGGCAGCATACGCGGGAACGATTATGGGTGTTGAGACCAATGCGATGCAGTTTTATCCGGCAGCTTCGTCGCCGGAAGAGGCGGTGCACCCGGGGCTTTATAAACGGCGCGACGGCAAAGTTGACCTATCGACATTGAACGGGCCGGGTTTTGGTTACAGATTGGACGAAATCAAAAGGGATTTGCCCGATTTAGCGGCAAGTTTTGAAAAGTAAGAGGTGAAAATATTAGCCACCAAGACACAAAGGCACAAAGAAATAAGAAATTAAAAACAAATATAACAGAACCTTAGTGTCTTGGTGCCTTTGTGGCGGAAAGTAATGTTGGATTCGACACTTTTGGCCTACTAATTAAGGGAGTAACTGAAAATGGCAAAATTAAGCGCATTTGCGGATGAGGTAACCGACGACTTTCTGGAGCAGGTTAAATACCTTGCCGCCGAACGTGTGGGTTATATTGAGATTCGTTTTGTCAATAAAAAGAACGTGATGGACCTTACTGGCGATGAACTCAATGTTGCGAAAAAACAGATGGCGGACTACGGTCTCAAGGTAATCGCCATCGGCTCACCCATAGGCAAGGTAAAGCTTGACAGGCCTTTCGGGCCGCATCTGGACAAGTTCAAACACGCGGTGGAGCTGGCCCTGTTCTTTGAAGCGCCGTACATACGAATGTTCAGTTACTACGCTCCCGAAGGCCAAAACATTGATGACTATCGTGAGCAGGTTATGGAGCGGATGTCAGCCAAGGTTGAGATAATAAAAAATACCGATGTCACTATGGTCCATGAAAATGAAACTGATATTTACGGCCATACCGCAGAGAACTGCGCTGACCTTGTAAAGACCGTCAATTCGCCGAAGCTTCGGCTGGTATATGACCCCGGCAACTTCGTCTGGGGACAGAAAACAACGGACAACGTCAAAACCTGTTGGCCCTTGATGAAACCCTACGTTGCCCACATTCATATCAAAGACTGGAAGCTCGGCGAAGACGTGGGCAGCATACCGGGCAAAGGTGATGGGCAAATAAGAGAGCTGCTTGCCGAGCTTGCGGCGCTGGCCTACGATGGCTGTCTTACGATGGAGCCGCATCTGCGAGCCGGCGGTCAGTTCGGCGGCGATACGGGGCCTGAACTTTTTTCAAAGGCCATTGCCGCGGTCAGAGAGCTTGCGGGCAAGGTTGGCTTGACGTGTGAATGATTCATTATGTATGTGGAGGACGCTATGAAAACATGGAATTTTGGAATAATCGGTGCCGGCTTAATCGCTGATTTTCACGCAAGGGCCATAGGAGATATTCCCAACGCAAAATTGCTTGGCTGTTGTGACATCATTTCGGCCCGGGCCGAAAAATTGTCGAACAAATACGGCTGCCAGGCCTTCGGAAGCTACGAAGATATGCTCAAGAGCGACGATATAGATATTGTTACTATAGCAACGCCAAGTGGAGCACATATGGAGCCGGCCATTGCCGCAGCCCAGGCGGGCAAACACGTAATATGCGAAAAACCGCTGGATGTTACGTTAGAGCGAATCGACGCTATGATAGAGGCCCATGAAAAGTCGGGTACGCGTCTTGGAGGCATATTCCCATACCGATTTAACGACTCACAGGCGGCCCTTAGAGAGGCGATAAATTCCGGACGCTTCGGTGTAATTACTTACGCAGCAATATTTGTTCCCTGGTGGCGCACCAACGAGTATTACAAGGATTCGTGGCACGGCACCTGGAAATTGGACGGCGGTGGTGCGCTAATGAACCAGTCCATTCATATGGTGGATATGCTGTGCGACGTGATGCCTCCGATTGAATCGTTACAGGCTTTTGTGGGGACGCTCGGGCACCCGCAAATTGAAGCCGAAGATACCGCTGTCGCTGTTCTGCGTTTTACCAACGGCGCGCTGGGAATGATTTATGGCACCACCGCCTCATACCCCGGCCAGTTCAGGCGGTTTGAAATCACCGGCACAAAGGGCACAGTCATACAGGTCGAAAACAGTTTTACAGTCTGGCAGTTCGCCGACGAAAAACCGGAAGATGAGCAAATCCGAAAGCAATTCGGCGAAATCGAAGGCGGAGGCGGTGTGTCTGACCCGGCTGCTATCACACATCACAATCACACACGTAATTTCAAGGCGTTTCTTGATACGCTCGAAAGCGGCACCCCGCCCCTGCGGCAGGGGCGTGGCTGGATAAGCGGGTCCGAAGCCCGTAAAGCGGTGGAAGTGATACTGGCAATATATAAATCCGCCAGAGAGCAAAAACCTGTTAAACTCAACTCGTGAATCGTGACCCGTGGCTCGTATATTATTGTTCTGCCGGTCTCGCTGCCATACACGCGGCCAGTGAACATATAGGGGATTATTTACATCGCCTGTCCGGTTCGGTTTATCGAATCCAACTTTTTAAAAAGTTTCCGTTTGCTCTTGAGACGCAAGAGCTTTCCTGCTTTCGCGGCGAACTCCTTCTAATGTAACGACAACAATTCTTGCAAGAGTTATTCCGATGATGAGCAATAAGACTACTTTCAATATACCAGAAATCTTTAGAATTTCTCCACTGGCGATGATTATAACAAAACAATAAATAGCAAAAGCTGCACAGAAATAAAGCAAAAGAGCACCGTAAGCAAAAACAGGATGCACATGCAGACCAAGTATCATAAAAACGGCCCCGACCGAGCCTGTAATTATCGAAGCTATTGTATATACCGTAGACCGTGTAAGTTTACCTTTTTGTGTTTTGGCAAAAAGAACAGTAGCAGGTACAAAAAAAGCTGGACTAACGACGCCATAAAGCTCATGCAAGCTCGCGCCCAAAACCAAAAATAAAATTCCGCATAAAATAAGTATTATCGAGATAACAGATAAAAATCTCATTTGTGGCTCCTGGGTTAAGATTGATTCACTGTGTTCGATTCACGATTTACGAGCAGGCGTAATGGCCGCCAGCACACCTTTGACGTAACCGACCGACTCAGCCAGTCCTGCCACCCCCCTGCTTTCTTGCGAAAGCAAGAAGGGGGGGTCCTTTTCGTATTCAAACGCCACGACACCACCGTAGTTAATCTTCAACAGCGTTCGCAGAAATTTAGGAATATCAATCACCCCTCGCCCAACTTCCACTCCTCGGCCCTTCGCCGTTGCCGCCGAAACATCCTTCATATGCACATCCAACAGGCGGTCGGCAAACCTCTCCGCTGATTCCGACGGGTCCACCCCCGCCCGCTGTGTGTGTCCGATGTCGTTGCAAAGCCCAATCCGCCTGTCCCGTCCTTTTATTCTTTCGTAAGCGCTTGCCGGCGTAGGGTAAAGTTTATCTCCCGGCCCGTGATTGTGAATGGCCACCTTAATATCGTATTGCCGAACCTTTTTATTAACCAGCGTCAGCAGCTCAGGCGCCGGTACCCCGACAATGACTTTCATTTCCGCAGCTTTAGCATAATCAAAAGCACGATGCACTTCCGCTTCGCTTTTCATAGAAATCACTCCACCGCCGTACAGTCTCAGCCCTGCCTTTCTCACTTTCGCCGCTGCCGCTTTGATTTCGGCCTGCGTGCTGTCCAACGGCAAATGAAAGCTCTTAAGACAGATGTATTTCAAGCCAAGCCGTTGGGTCATCGCCAGCGTCTCATCCAGTTTGAACTTACCTTAAGGTGTACGAAGCCAAACCCAGCTCAAACCGTCTCTTTTTTCCAATTTCAAATTTTGGATTTTGAATCTCGAAACGGCCTCGCTCCTCTCCAGTGGACGGTTGACCCTGCGTACCAAAACAGCCATTCGCACCCGCCAGCGAAGCCGCTGTCCCTATACCCGCTACCTGGAGAAACCGCCTCCTGGTCTGTTCTTTTTCTCTCATTTGCATCATCTCCTTCTTCACAATAGTACTTTACTTTTTCTTCTTTTAAGTTTAAGGATAAAGCAAATATCTTTCCAAGGCAAGGAAATTCGCATTGCGGCCGCTAAGCGCATCTGGTATGATTATGATGGACATACTAAAGACCGAAGTCTTGAGTCTTGCTCTTGTGTCCCGTACTCAGAAAGGCAGGGAAAAGTAATGAAAACCAGAAGCGGAAGAACTAAAAGGCCAAACACACTAACCCGGCGCCAGCAATACAGTCAATGAATATACCGACATTGATGGCTCAGCACCGGAATAATTGTCATCCAGCAACGCCTTGAGACCGCCTTGCTGATAACGCTCGAAATAGTGTCGGGACGTTTTCTCATCAAAGAGAAGAATCTCCGCTACCTGGGCCGCCGACCATCCTCTGGATAAAGCAATGACCGCTTTGACGCGGTCGGCGTGACGTTTATCACGCAAGGAACGATGAAATTTTTCCAGTTCAGCTATTTTTTCTTTTGACAACGTATAATCCTTCATATATACCGTTTATCGGACACAAGGTGCTTTCTGATTGAAAAATACGGGATTTTTCAATCAAGAGCAGTATAGAATTGATTATTGATTCCGTCAAACAACGCCGGATTTCCGCTACGCTACAATATTGATTATTGAGAATTTAAGGGTTACGAGATGAAGTACTGGGGAAGACTTGTTGGCACTGCGTTAATAGTCACAGTGTGGAGCATTCCGAACGCGGCAGAACTGGGTGCCGCCAAGCAGAAAACTCCACAGCAGTTGGCAGCGAAGCTCGAGAAGGACAAGATCACAGTTACCGTGGATGGGAAGCTGTTCACGTGCTACAAGTTCGGCAAATCGCAGAAGTATCCGTATTTCTGGCCGGTGAACGGCCCGGCGTCGGGCAAGTCCATCACAACCGAAACATCACAGCCATATCCGCACCACCATTCGCTGTTCTTTGGCTGCGACCGTGTCAATGGCGGCAACTACTGGGGGGAAAGTAATGAACGAGGGCAGATTGTCTCGCGGGGGCCGAAGCTCATCAAGACCTCGGGCGACTGTGTCATCTTCACAGATGAATGTTTCTGGCAGCAGCCCGGAAAGAAGCCGATTATCCGCGATATGCGGAGAGTTGTCATCACGGCACCAAATGAAGAGGTTCGGTTTATCGATTTTGAAATCAGTCTTGAGCCGTTGACGGACATCCTTATCTTAAAATCAAACCATGCGCTGTTTTCGGCTCGCCTCGCGGGCGAGTTAAGCGTCAAATCCGGTGGTACGCTGATAAACGCCGAGGGCAAGACCGGCGAGAAAGATACATGGGGCGTCGCCTCGCCGTGGTGCGACTACAGCGGCACACGCCGCGGCGTTACCGAGGGCATCGCCATCCTTCAGCATCCGAAAAATCGATGGTTCCCATCCAAGTGGTTTACTCGTGATTACGGCTTTTTCTCTCCGACGCCGATAAACTGGCTCGAAGACGGCCGGCTGGAGCTGGCCAAAGGCAAAACACTCGCTTTGCGCTATCGCGTCGTTGTTCACACCGGTAATGCCAGGTCGGCGGGGATAAAGGGCATATTCAAACGATACAAAAAGACTGCTGATACCACGACGAAAGGCGAGCAGCAGTAAACAATTCGGAGTGCACGCTGCAAACTATTCTGCAACTGCTTTGTGCTGGCGCCGGTTAGATTGCTGAAAGTTTTCGCCACTTTCGACCATCGGATTCAATAAGACTATCGGCCTCGGCAAAGCTGTCACTGCCCGCAGCATATCCGTAAGGCGCTGCGTCATCGTTTTGCCAGGCCTCGAGCACAGGTGTTAATAATTGCCAGGCAATTTCCACGCCGTCATACCTCATAAAGAGTGTTTGGTCACCGACCATACAATCCAAAAGCAATCTCTGATATGCTTCGGGCATACGAACCCCGAAGACGCTCTGGTAATCAAAATTCATATTCAGTGTGCTCATACAAATCTTTGAGCCGGGTCGTTTCGCCTGAAAACTCAGAGAAATCCCTTCCTCCGGCTGTATCTGCAATATAAGAACGTTTGGCGGCATATCTGCGAGGCCGACCGAGACAAACATAGAATGCGGAACTTTTTTGAAAGTGATAGCAATCTCGGTATCCTTCCTGGCAAGTCTCTTGCCGGTTCGCAGATAAAAAGGAACGCCCCTCCATCGCCAATTATCCATAAACAACTTTGCAGCGACGAAAGTTTCGGTTTTTGATTGAGGGTTTATGTCGGGCTCCGCTCGATAAGCGACAACTTTCTTGCCGTTTATCGAGCCGGGGCCATACTGACCCCGTACAATAAAACTGTCCAGCTCATCCAGTTCGAAGGGGCGAATCGACCGTAAAAGCTTGACCTTCTCATCACGAACGTGGTCTGCTTCAAAAGATGTGGGCGGCTCAATTGCCACCAAAGCAAGCATTTGAAGCATATGATTTTGAAACATATCCCGAAGAGCGCCGGCCTTGTCGTAATAACTGCCGCGATGCCCAACGCCTATCGACTCAGCTATTGTAATCTGAACGTGGTCAATATAGTTGCGGTTCCAGATCGGCTCAAAAATCGTGTTCGCAAAACGAAACATCAAGATATTTTGAACGGTCTCTTTGCCGAGGTAATGGTCTATGCGATAAACCTGAGATTCATTGAAACATCGATGGATTATCTTATTTAGTTCGACAGCACTTCGCAAATCCCTGCCAAAGGGCTTTTCCACAACTAATCTGACCCGCTGCTTCGAAGCGGGTTCGCCGGGGCAGGACAGTCCCGATGAACCGAGCCGTTCTACTATTGTGCTGTATAGAAAGGGAGGAACAGCCAGATAAAAAACGACACTGCCGTCAACTTTATGCTTTTTATCTAATTCAGCGAGCTTAACTTTGATGTCGTCATAAAACAAAGCATCACTGTAATCACCACTTATATAATAGAGCTTATCGATAAAAGGTTTTAGTTTCTTTGCGGATATACCGCTGGAGTTTTCTTGTGCTGCTTGTTGTGCGATTTGCCGGAACTGCTCATCTGAAAGCTTTTTTCTCCCCGCTCCCAATAAAAAAAATCTGTCGTCAAGCAACTCCCTTTGAGATATCCGCATAAGGCTTGGCAGAATCTTCTTGTAGGCCAAATCGCCGGAGGCTCCGAAAACCACAAGCACAGTAGGCGGCGCTACGGTCTCAGCACAGATAATATCCCGATCGGCTAAAGACGCCCAGATATTCTGCATAAGAACCACCACCTTTGTTTTCAATATCTGTTTTTCTGACGCAGGATTTAATCTTCAACCGGCTCGAACTCATCTTTGCCGGCACCACACTCCGGACAGACCCAATTATCCGGCAAATCTTCAAAAGCAGTACCGGCTTCCACATTATTGTCCGGGTCACCCACGGCCGGGTCGTAAATATAGCTGCACATAAGACATTTGTATTTCTTCATATTTCTCACTCCTTCTTCCGCCTGCGTCTTTGGTTTTATCTTGATGTATGTTGCAGCAGTCTTGGGGGTCCTGCCCTGCTTAATATCGCGGTAGTAGGCGTACGTCATAGGTTGTTTGTCTCCATCAAGCGTCTCGCAAGCTACTATCCTGCCAATAAATAACGTGTGTGTTTCAACACCAATACTTCCAGTAACCTCAACCTCGATGAAACCAACAGTGTTATCCAAGACTATTGGGCTGCCGGTCTGACCTATCTTGAAATTTATCTGTTCAAATTTGTCGATGTCTCTGCCGGTTCTGAAACCAAACCTGCCTATAAACTCCAGAGGCGTACCTTCAGCGAGGATGGATACGGTGAAAACTTTGCTGTCGGTAATGTACTCGTGAGTTAAATTTTGTTTATTAACGCTGACCGCTACCATTGGCGGCTCAGGTGTCAACTGAAATACAGTATTGACAATACAGCCATTGAATCTATTGCCCTTTTTTGAGCTGACTATACACATTCCATAGCTCAATTTGAACAATGATTCTAAATCCAACATCTACATCTCCAGGGGCAGTTTCGCCATTGCTGTTGGTCCAGCGTGGAATTCATTGGGCTATTGCAAAGCTTTCAGCTTTTCGAGCAAGGTGGTAATATGGCTCAGTTCCTCGATAATAATCTCTTCCACTTTGTCCCTGCCTGCCTTTACGGGCACTAAGCCCTTTAAATTCAGATAAAAAACAACCGAATCCTTTTCAGAATTTACAGCTATGTCAAGAATCTCCTTTATCGTTTCGCTGCCGGTCAGTTTCGTGGTCGGGCCTATTCTGCCCTCCATACCACGAGCATCAGCCATTACCTGCAGATACATTGCCGCTTGATTATCAGGGTCGAAAATCATCGGTTCTTTTTCCCGGCCGCTCAATTCTTTTCTCATTTCCACAAAGGTTTTCAGATGCTCATCCTCCATAGCGGCCATATCGAGCAACATCTGTTTTGTTTTCTTGTCTGATGCTTTTTCCGCTGCTTCGCGATAATACTTGGCGCCGTTTCTCTCAATTTCTTCTGCCATTTCAAAGATTTCAAAGGCATTAAAAGTAATACTCATTATCCTTCTCCCTTCCACAATCCGTGAACGTTACAATGCTTTCTTGCACTGACAGAATCAGCTTCAATACTAAACACTGCTTCCGGTGCATCGCCGGGGTTGAGGAACTGTCGATACGCCTTGCCGTCGGCAAGAATTTCAATCCACTCAATATAGTGTTTGTCTTCCATAGGATGTGGGACGCTGCCGACCTTCACCTTGATGCCACCATCGACTTTTTCAATCACAGGCACGTGCTTTTCCCTACCCTCATCGGCTGTCTTTGCGACAAGGTTTTCCATCGGCTGACCACAACAAACCAGCTCCCCGACGCCGCCGTGGAGCGCTTCCACGATATTGCCACACACCATGCATTTATAGACTTCCAACTTTTCAGCCATGATATACTCCTTTTAGAATTTGGTAGATTCAATTCCTTTTAACACTAATGAAATAAATGCTTGGTTTTGCTCTTAGTAGTTAGTAGCTTCCAGCTCGTAATAGCTTTGTGGATGCCCACAAGCCGGGCAAAGTTCCGGCGCTTCAGGCCCTTCGTGTACATAGCCACAATTCCTGCAAACCCATCTTACCGGTTTATCGCGTTTGAACACGAGGCCGTCAGTTATATTCTTTGCCAGGGTAATGTATCGTTCTTCGTGCCGTCTTTCAGCAACGGCAATATTCCTGAAAACCTCAGCGATTTCAGCAAACCCTTCTTTGTCCGCTGTCTCTGCGAAGCCCGGGTACATCTCGGTATGTTCGTAATGTTCACCTGCCGCCGCCGCTTTCAAGTTCTCAAGCGTGTTACCGATAACGCCGGCTGGAAACGCTGCGGTAATTTCCACTTCGCCGCCTTCGAGAAATTTGAACTCGCGCTTGGCGTGCTCTTTCTCCTGCTCCGCTGTTTCAGTAAATATAGCGGCCATTTGTTCGTAGCCTTCTTTTCTTGCCTGGCTGGCAAAATACGTATAACGGTTTCTCGCCTGAGATTCACCCGCGAACGCAGCCAGCAAGTTCTTTTCCGTTTGTGCACCTTTAAGATTCATTCGTAACCTCCCTTTATCTCAATGACAACCCTTCCACAAAAAACATAACTCTACAGAAAATAATGGCTTACGACCATTATCGTATTCAGGTCTCCTGCATCCTGGTTATTAAGCAGCCGATCTTGCTACAAACGTTACATCATTACACATCTATTTTCTTCATTATATCTTTTAATGTCCTTGCCGAATGTCTAAGCTGCTCTTGCTCAAGCTCAGAAAGCTCAAGCCTTAAGATTTTTTCCCTTCCGTTTCTGTTAACTATAGATGGTATGCTTAAACACACATCATTTACTTCATAGTAATCATTGATTCGGGAAGAGACAGGCAGCACAGAATTCTCATCCCTTAATATAGATTCGACAATTCTTACCAGCGCCAGCCCTATGGCATAATAAGTGGCACCCTTTGCTTCTATAATTTTGTAGGCTGCGTTTTTTACTTCCTCAAAAATTTTACCCAGCTCTTCCTTATAATCACAATGCCTGTCACAAACCGGACAATACTTAGCCAGCACCATTCCTCCTATATTGGCGTGGCTCCAGACAGGAAATTCGGTATCACCGTGCTCGCCGATAATATAGGCGTGGACATTTCTCGGGTCCAGGCGGCAATGCTCGCTTATTAAGTACCGGAATCTTGAGCTATCCAAAACCGTACCTGAACCTATAACTCGATTGGGAGCAAGGCCCGATACCTTTAAGGTTATATATGTTAGCACATCCACAGGGTTGGAAACAACCAACAATATGGCATCTTTAGCAAGTTTTACTATTTTAGGTATGATACCTTTAAAGATTCCCGCATTTGTTTGAACTAAATCTATTCTACTCTGGCCCGGTTTCTGCTTGGCGCCGGCGGTGATAACTACAACATCAGCGCTTTCGCAGCCTTCGTATCCGGCAGAATATATATTTACCGGATGAACAAAGCTGGCCCCGTGATTTAAATCCATACATTCACCTTCAGCACGCTCCTGGTTTGTATCAATAAGAACAATTTCCCTGGCAGCTCCGCTTATCATCAAAGAAAAGGCAAAGGTGCTGCCCACACTTCCAGCGCCTACTATGGCAACCTTAGATCTTGTGCTCCGCATTTTATCTCCTATGAATACACAGTGTAACTTTCACATAAGAACAGTTAAGATGCGTATTTTTCGGCGCATTGAACACGACAAATTTTCTACTTATGCCCTTCGGAACAGGGATATTGTCGAACGGCTTATGATAAAAATCAATGATTCTTTTGTATTTATACACTTAAAGTGCTGATGACTTCCCAGATTCTCGTCAAACCTCCGTCGAACGTTGAGGCCGAAAAAAAACGGCTTGCAAGCTGCGTGCAGATAAGGACTTAGAGGATTACAGCCGATTTTTTTTGCTTTTTTCTCTCAATAATAGAAAAATGATAGAAACGCTGTGGTTTATCCGTGGGTTAGGCCAGTTGTGTTTTTCTGAAAAAGAGCATACACCGTTCCACGGAAGAAGCCGGTCCGGCGCCTGGTAAAAAACGCAAAGAGCCGAAATAGGCGAGAAAAGGCGCCGAACAAGACAAACCAGAGGTGGTAGTGCAGACGCGCCCGAGTATTTAAGTAACAGATTAGAGGTGCAATATAGATATGAGTGCTACTTGCAGTCGATGTCCAATCCTCGTTTTGGGTATAGGCAATATTCTTCTGCGCGATGAAGGCGTGGGCGTCCGTGTGATAGAGCAGATGCAGAAAATGCATCTGCCCGACGATGTGGAATTGGTTGACGGCGGGACGGCCGGCGCCGATTTGTTGGATGTGCTGGCCGAGAGGCGGAAGGTAATTGTTATCGATGCGGTACAGGCCGATTGTGAGCCGGGAACTGTGCTTCGATTCACTGCTGATGACCTGACTCGGCCTGACGGGGTGGGTATGTCGCTGCATGAGCTGGGGCTGGGTGAGGCCCTGACAATGACCAGGCAGCTTGGGTGTGCACCTGAGGAGGTGGTGGTTTTCGGTATTAAGCCCAGGGAAATTACGTGCGGTTTGGAGCTTTCGGAAGAAATTGCAGCATCGGTGCCGAAGGTTGTCGAATTGGTGTTGGCAGAAATTGCAAATGCCAAGAGGCATCCCTTTCGGGAGTAAATATTCCGGACAGCATATCGGCGCTTGTGTCGGTAAGATATGTGAAATGGAGCCAATGGGATTCGAACCCACGACCTCTTGCATGCCATGCAAGCGCTCTCCCAACTGAGCTATGGCCCCAATCGATTTACTATTTTCTGTTTTCAATTTACTATTTTTCAATAGTAGAGTAAATAACACATGGTAAATAGTCAATAGTAAATAGTCAATAATAAATGATTAAGAGGCAGAGAATATCCATAACAGGGCGTGTGCAGGGCGTTGGCTTTCGTCCGGCTGTGTATCGGCTGGCTTGTCAGTTGGGACTTTCCGGTATTGTTTATAACGACACAAAGGGTGTAACAATCGAATTACAGGGCGGAGAAGAAAAAATAGATGAATTTTTAGTTCGTCTGCAATCTGAAGTTGATAAGCCTCCGTTAGCAGAAATAAAATCCTGTGAAGCAGTTAATATAGCTCTAATTGAGGGGGAAGATAAATTCATCATCGAGACAAGCGATTCGCAAGGTTCGGCCCTGTCGGAGGTCACGGCTGATATCGCAACCTGCCGAGATTGTCTTGCGGAGATGGCAGACAAAAATGATTTCCGGTACGGCTATCCGTTTATAAACTGCACTAATTGCGGGCCGAGGTATTCCATAGTCAAGAGTATTCCTTACGACAGGCCCAAAACCACGATGTCGGAGTTTGCGATGTGCGATAAATGCGCTGCTCAATACACGGATGTAACCGACCGGCGTTTTCACGCCCAGCCAGTTGCCTGCGGTGCATGTGGGCCGAAAATCCGGCTGACAGACAGCAAAGGAAAAACAATTAAAACACAAACTGACAGCAGTATAGCTGAAACTGTGCGCTTACTTTTAGACGGAAAGATTGTCGCCATAAAGGGGGTCGGCGGATTTCACCTCGCTGTTGATGCGCTCAATAACGAGGCGGTGGAAAGACTGCGAGAACGCAAGAGGCGAGAACATAAGCCCTTTGCTATGATGGCTGACTCGATTGGCAGAATAAAAGAACATTCAGTCGTGAACGCATTGGCCGAGCAGGTCTTAAAGAGTCCGCAAAGCCCCATTGTTTTATTGCCGAAGAAGAAAAACTCAGCCATAGCTCCATCAGTTGCCGACGGCGTTGACACGTTTGGCTTTATGCTATGTTACGCTCCGCTCCATTATCTGCTGTTTGCACAAAATATAAAAGTTTTGGTAATGACCAGCGGTAATATTTCCGACGGGCCCTTGATTTGCAAGAATGAGCAGGCACTGGAGAAACTGGCTTACATTGCGGACGCCTTTCTGATACACGATAGAGAGATTTACCGGCGAGTCGATGATTCGATTGTGCATTTTGTGGACTCTGAGCCGGTGCTGTTGCGGCGGGCAAGGGGATATGTGCCGACGCCGATTTTGATTGAAGAGAATTGTCGTCAGGACATATTCGCAGCAGGCGGGGATTTGAAAAATACGTTCTGCTTCGGAAAACAAAATCAGCTTATCTGCAGCGAACACATAGGCGACCTGGAGGATGCAGAGGTCTATCATCACTATATCAATTCAATCGAGCATCTGCGAAAACTATTTGAGGTTAAGCCGAAAGTTGTGGTCTGCGACCTCCATCCGGGTTATCTGTCCACTCAATATGCTCTTTCACTTCCCAACGTAAATGTTATGCAGGTCCAGCATCACTGGGCCCACATTGCATCTGTTCTGGTCGAACACGGCCTTACCGGGCCGGTCATTGGCCTTGCAGCCGACGGCACCGGCTATGGTACAGACGGCGCAATCTGGGGCTGCGAGTGTATGGTCGCATCATTGGATAGTTTTGAAAGGTTTGGCCATTTGGCTTACTACCCTCTGACCGGTGCAGATGCGGCAAGTAAAGAAGCTATAAGGCCTGTCCTGGGACTGTTGGCGAAAACTTACAGGGACGATTTTAAACTACATAAATTTAGATGGCTGCTTGAGCAAATCGAGACCGACACAAACAAACAAGAAATTATATTAGAGCAAATTGAAAAACGGATTAACACTGTAGAAACTTCGAGTCTGGGTAGAGTTTTCGACGCAGTTGCCGCTATGCTTGGCTTAGGCTGCTACAATCATTTTGAAGCGCAACTGCCGATGGCCCTTGAAGCAATTATTGAAGGCGGCATTGAAGAACATTATGATTTTGAACTCATTAACAATACCGGCGAACCGATGCAGCTTGATTTGGACAAAATGGTGAAACAGTTGATTGCTGATATTAGAGAAGAAAAAGCCGTCGGCATTATCTCGGCAAAGTTCCACAATACCGTTGCTGCCGCCCTGCTGGAGATAGCTAAAGAAGCGAGGGAAAGCACAAAGCTAAATACAGTTGCGTTAAGCGGCGGAGTGTTTTGCAACCGATATTTGACGAATCGTTTGATTAAGCTCTTGAAGAAAAACGATTTTTCCGTATTATTTAATCGAAATGTCCCGTCTAATGACGGCGGCATATCCCTTGGCCAGGCGGCTATTGCGGCCAAGCTCGTGAACCGTGTTTCGTGAATTGTGAATCGTTGTTAGAAAAGACCGCGAGGTAAAAAGCATCCTACGCTACGAAACACCTCAAAACAAGTTTGAAAGTGCCATCAGGACAATGGATTATGTCCCTCTTCCAGCATAGTCAATATTGCTTGCTTTAGCCGGGGTACATCACGCTGTGTGATATCCCAGACTCTTTCCATATCAACACCGAGGTAATCGTGAACGAGCACGTTCCGAAATGCTGCGATGCGATGCCATTCAATCTCAGGGTGTGTTGCCTTCGAATCGTCTGAGATACGCTGTGTCGATTCAGCCAATGTCTGAAAGTTTCTCAGCACGGCATCCTGAAGAGTGTGAGATGCCAGGAAACGGCCTCGCCCCTCAGCGACGTTTTCCTCGATACGCCGGATACAATCCTGGATGTGTCGCAGATAAACGGTATCGTCCTTCATAACGGTATAGCCTCTCGGAGCACGTGGTCGCGAATATAAGGATTGAGCGCTTTGGTTGTCACAACCTCGACACGCCGACCCAGAATTTCTTCAAGGTCCAAGATAAGACCCGCAGGAAACCAGGAACTTGTGGTTGGGCCTGCGTCAATGAGAAAATCAATATCGCTATCCGGACCGGCCTCGCCCCGCACCGCAGAACCGAAGATACGAATGCTGCATGCACCGTGCTTAGCAGCAATGGTACGGATCTCATCGCGTTTTTCACGGAGAAGTTGCTCTATGTTCATAGACAGCTCTCATATATCTGGGTTACTATTCTTGGCTTAAAACAACCAACCATCAAGTATGAAGAATAGATTTTGTACGTTTCTCTGTCAAGTGCTTTTTGCGGAATCTTTGGGACGTCCAGGGATGGTTCCAAGCAGAAGGTTGACCCAGAGCATATCAATCAGTAAAATGAGCTGTAGTTAGTGTTAAGTAACAGTTAATCGAGCGACGAGACGCAAATTATGTGTTTGGCAATACCAGCAAGAATAGTGGAGTTGGAGGGGGACAAAGCGGTAGTCGATGCGATGGGCAATCGCTGGAAGGCCAGGACCACGCTGTTAGCCGAAGCTAAACTGGGCGATTTGGTTTTGATACACGCCGGCTTTGCCATCTCGCTCGTTGACGAAGAAGAGGCAAAAAAGACCTGGCAGCTCCTCGCGGAAATCAACGACTTCAACCAAACTCAGAACAGAGTTTCAGGATAATTATGGATTTTATGCTCGACAGAATTCATAAAGCACAGACTCTTTGCAATACGGCCTGCGAAAAAATGGGGCGGCAAATCAACGTAATGGAGGTTTGCGGCACCCACACGGTTTCCATTTTCCGCAACGGCATAAGGTCAACTTTGCCTAAAAGATTGAAACTTTTAACCGGGCCGGGCTGTCCGGTTTGTGTTACCGACCAGGGCTATATCGATATTGTTTTACAATTGGCGGACCGCGACGATTGTTTGATTGCCACTTATGGCGATATGGTCCGTGTCCCCGGCAAGGGCGGCTCACTCGAAACAAAACGCACAAAAGCCAACGTCAAGGTTGTCCTGAGCAGCGAAGATGCACTACAATTAGCAAAGGACAACCCAAATAAAATAGTTGTGTTCGTTGCGGTTGGCTTTGAAACCACTGCACCAGCTACCGCTGTGGTGGTAAAAGAAGCCGCTGCCAGGTCAATTGACAACTTTTGTATTTTGAGCGGACACAAACTGGTTGTACCTGCAATGCGAGCATTATTGAGCGGGAAAAATCATAATATAGATGCCTTTCTCTGTCCCGGCCATGTCAGCGTGATAATTGGCTACGGCGCTTTTGCCGAGATTGTGGAACATTTTGGTCGGCCGTGCGTGGTGGCCGGCTTTGAACCACTGCAAATAATCGAAGGACTTGCCGAAATCTGCCAGCAACTTTCAGCCGGCAAAGCTGAACTAAAATCGGTATATCCTGCGGTGGTAACTGAGCAGGGTAATACTACCGCACAAAAAATCATCGCCGAGTACTTCGAACCGGTGGACGGCTACTGGCGAGGGCTGGGAAAGATAGAAAAAAGCACACTTAAACTAAAAGATAAATACAGCCGATTTGACGGCCTTAAACGATTTAACATGACTGAAACACCCACCGAGGAAAACAGTGGCTGTCGATGTGGCGAAGTGTTATGTGGACTGATAGAGCCGCCGGAATGCAGGCTGTTCGGAAAAAGCTGCACTCCCCAAGAACCGGTTGGCCCGTGTATGGTAAGCTCTGAAGGGGCCTGTGCAGCATGGTTTAAGTATGGCGGTGAGAAAAGACACAAACAATGAAGTTAGCTAAAAGGGACAGAATCTTACTTGCGCACGGCGGCGGGGGCCAATTGACGGATGAATTAATCCGGCACCATATTCTGCCAAAACTCAAAAATGATACTCTCGCTGAGCTGGGCGATTCGGCAAAGCTCAATGTCACTTCGAACTCGCTGTGTTTTACAACGGATAGTTACGTTGTCAAGCCGTTGTTTTTCAACGGCGGAGATATCGGAAAACTTGCCGTTTGCGGGACGATAAATGATTTGGCTGTCGCCGGTTCAAAACCCGTTGCTCTGACACTGTCGTTGATAATCGAAGAAGGTTTTGAATTCGAATTGCTTGACAAGATTTTATCCAGTATCAGCCAGGCAGCCAACCAAAACAACGTCAATATTGTTACCGGTGATATCAAGACCGTTGAAGCCGGTGCGGCTGATAAAATTTTTATAAATACAGCGGGGATTGGTGTGAGATTAGCCGGTGTGGATTTGGGGTTCGAGAAGATTGCGGCCGGTGATAAAATCATTATCAACGGCACGATCGGCGACCACGGCTTGACTATTATCTCACAGCGAGAAGGTATCAAATTTCAATCGCAGCTGCAAAGCGACTGTGCCGGTGTAGCAGGGTTAACCTATAAACTTCTTGAAAATACCAGCGGGGTAAAGTTTATGCGGGACCCGACCCGCGGTGGATTAGCCGCAACGCTTAACGAGATTTCAACAGGAAGCGGGCTGAGTATCGAAATTCGCGAAGCCGATGTCCCGGTCAGCCCGGTGGTGCAAGCGGCGGCTGATATGCTTGGTTTCGACGTGCTGACAATCGCAAATGAGGGCAAATTCACTGTGATTGTCTCGCCGGAATCAGCCGATACCTGCTTGAATATTTGCAAAAATCATCCGTTGGGCAAAGAGGCAAGTATAATCGGTGAGGTTATTGAAACTCGTGATACGCCTACGGTGGAATTGATAACCAAGATTGGCGGAAAGAGAATTATCCAGATGCCATACGGACGAGAGCTGCCGAGGATATGCTGATGCACGAAATGATGGTGGCAGAAAGTCTGTTGGCGACAATCTCGGCTGAAGCTGCAAAACAAAATGCAAAACCCGTCAATGCCAGGATTAGCTGTGGAATGCTTAACGCCATCAATGACGAAGTGCTTTGTTTTGCTTTCGAGGCTATTACCAGAGGCACGCCGTGCGAAGGTATGAAATTGGAAATAGAGCATAAGCCGATGCAGGGGCGGTGTAAGAATTGCAATCAAAACTTTGACGTTGAATTTCGTTGTACGAAATGTCCGAAGTGCGGCAGCGAGGATTTCGATTTATTGCCGGATGCGCCCCTGCTGCTGAAACAGATAGAATTTCAAACGGAGCAATGATATGTACAAAGTTGATGTCGGCAAAAAAATTCTCAGTGCAAACGAAGAATGCGCTCTCAAAAACAGTCAGTTTCTAACTGAGCAGAAAAAATTGTGTCTGAATATGATATCGTCTCCCGGCTCGGGCAAGACCACAATCCTGACAAGGACGATAAGCGAATTGAAGGATAAAATTAAAATCGGTGTGATTGAGGGCGATATTCAGACTGACATAGACGCTGAAAAAATCAGAGCAACCGAAGCACCGGTAGTCCAGATAAACACCAATGGTGCGTGCCATTTATCAGCAGCTCAGGTAAGCGGTGCGTTGGAGAATTTGCCTGTTGCCGACCTGGATTTGATTTTTATAGAGAACGTGGGCAATCTGGTTTGTCCATCGGCTTTTGAATTGGGCGAGGCCGGCAAGATAGTCGTGCTTTCTGTTGCAGAGGGTGACGACAAGCCGGCAAAGTATCCTGCTATTTTTGCAAAGTCAAAGGTGCTGCTTATAAACAAAATTGACCTGCTGAAAGCAGGAGTGCAGGTGGATTTTGATATCGAACGAGTGAAAATCGATGCCCGCAAACTAAATAAAGGCATTGAAATTTTTCCAGTATCAGCCAAAACCGGTGTGGGTATGACCAGCTGGTACGATTGGTTAACAAAGTCGGTCAAAAATCCACGATTGTGACCAATCCTTCGTTGTATCTCGCATTTCGCTTTATGCTCTGGATTAAGGCCTAATTTTTGATTGGTAGAGACCATGCTTGCGGATATAATCAGCAACGGGCGGGTGCAACATATTGGCTACATCACGGCCGGCAGCTAATCTGTCTCGTATTTCCGTGCTGCTCATAGCAATCAGGGGGGTCTGGATAACGTTTCGCTGAAGTTTTTCAACCCGCTCAGGGCCCCAGATAGCTTCAAATCTGGCAAAATCCGGGGGTTCGCAGCCGGCTCTATACATCGCGGATAAATTACACTCGTCAATCAGCTCAACAATTCCATACCAAAGTGACAGCTCGTCAATGCTGTCAGCGCCAACCAGCCAATAAATTAGAGTTCCGCCGCCGTAGTCTGCCTGAAATTGCCTTATGGTCTCCAGAGTGTAGCTCGGCTCCGGCTTTTTCAATTCATAATCACTTACCTGGAAATTCTTATTGTCGGCGATTGCAAGAGCTATCATAGCAAACCGATCATTATCACTTGCCTTGGGAAAGAAACCCTTCAGCGGAGAGCGCTTTGCAGGAATAAAAATGATTTCCTCTGCGCCAATATATTTGGCTGCCTCGGCAGCGACAGTGGTATGACCAAGATGAATTGGATCGAACGTACCGCCAAACAAGGCTATTTTTCTTTTCGCCATAAAAAATTAACAAGTAAATTGTGTGTTATTGAAAAAAAATATTACAAAAAAATTAAAAAACTTTAGCCAACAAAAACCTTTAACAAACAGCAAAAACTTTCAAAAGGCAAGTTAGTTCTTACTTATTCACAACGTTTCGCAACACCTTAAAAATATTTTAGTTGACAAAGATAAGGATTACTTCTTTCACAATCAAAAACCACGAAACCGGCCTATAAGTTAAAATAAACGGCTTTAACACGGGTAATCGTAAAAAACAATTTCTATACTCGAGTAAAAACTTCAATTACAATCGGAGCTTGAATAAAAACTTCAGTTACAATAAAACAAGTTGTATCGTTTCATTAAAGAGTATGATAAACGAAATGAGAGGTTGTGTAAAACATCGATGACGAAAAATTTTATGAAGTATTTTTAAATATTTAGACGATAATATAAACAAATAGTTTATTTTTTATAATTTGCTTGACAGAATTTTTATTAGTATTGTGATGTTAACCTGAACACAAAAAGATTTAATCAACCGAAAGGAGAAAATAATGGCGAAAAAGAGAAAAGCAAAAAAGAAAAAAGTAACAAAGAAGAAAGCTAAGAAGAAAAAAGCTAAGAAGAAGAGGAAAAGGTAGCGTAACAATTTAATCAAAAGCCCGCTCATCTTTGAGTTATGGATTTTGGTGGGCCGACAGGTTGAGCGGCAAGCCAAAATCTCAACACTGCGGCAAGCTAAGCGGAAATGGAAAGTTCTCCCGCCACGGCGGAACTTTCCATTTTTTTATTGACTATTGATTACTGATTATTGATTATTGATTGTGCAATATGGACTATTTTAATTACAAAAACGGTAAACTGTTTGCTGAAAACGTAGATGTTGAAAAAATCACCGCCGAAGTCGGCACGCCGGTTTATATCTACAGCAAAGCCACCTTCAAGGAGCATCTGCAAAGGATTCAACAGGCCTACAGCGAGCTTGATACTACGGTTTGCTATTCCGTTAAGGCCTGCGGCAATATAAATATCCTCAAATTTATGGCCCAAGCAGGAAGCGGCTTTGACATTGTCAGCGGCGGAGAATTATATCGCGTTCTACAAGCCGGGGCCAATCCGTCAAAAATCGTTTATGCCGGCGTTGGCAAAACCGACAGCGAAATCATCGAAGCGTTAAATGCCGGTATCGCTTATTTCAATATCGAATCAGAAGCTGAGCTGGAAAACCTGATTCGGCTGGCAAAAGAGAACAGCTCCGCAGCAAATAAACAACCCAAAGCCGCCCTGCGTGTCAACCCCGACGTTGACATCAAAACACATACGTATGACATTACGGGCAAAAAGGAAACCAAATTTGGTGTTGACATCGACCGTGCGCAAAAGGTCTTTGCCGATTACGGCCGCAACGAGGCGGTCAAACTTTGCGCAATTCATATACATTTAGGCTCGGCCGGCCATACTGTTGAGCCCTATGTTGAGGCCATAGAAAAAATATTAGCTCTAATTGAACAACTACGTCGCGACGCGTTCACGATTGAAGCAGTGAACATCGGCGGCGGATACGGGGCCGATTACATAACCGGCACAGCACCAACGGCTGCTGATTACGCCGCTGCTATCGTGCCATTGTTAAAGGGAAAGAGTCTAAAGCTTATCCTCGAACCGGGAGCAAGTATCGCGGCCAATGCAGCTATTTTAGCAACGCAGGTCTTATATCTGAAAACCAGCGGCAGGAAAAAATTTGTTATAGTCGATGCGGGGATGAACGATTTGATTCGTCCGCCGTTATACGATGCATTCCATTTCATCTGGCCTGTCAATGTATCTGAAAAATTTACTCCCCCTCAGCGGGATAGGGATTTGCAATTGGACGGTACCGAAGTTGTTGACGTAGTCGGCCCGATTTGCGAAAGTGCAGATTTTTTTGCAAAGGACAGGGCCCTGCCGCCGGTAAAACGCGGTGATTTGCTCTCTATCTTCACCGTCGGGGCATACGGCTTTAGTATGAGCAGTAATTACAACGCTCGAGGCCGAGCACCTGAAGTCCTCGTCGACGGCAGCGAATTCAAAATAATCAGAAAACGCGAAACCTACGAAGACCTAACCGCCCTGGAAAAATAATTAGTTCATAAGTTATGAGTTCGTAGTTCGTAGACAACCAACAACTAACAAAACAGTCTTCACTTAGGCTACAATCCTGCTTCTCGGCCTGCCCCGTTAGAAATAAGATCCCGGGCTCCGGGTGGATTTCTAACAGGGCCTGGGTGGTCTGGCTTTGACAAGAAAAAACTCTTGAACTTACATTAGTTGAGCAGTAATATTTATGTCGAAAAGTGGGCTGAGGTTTTTTTGGCTTGCGGAAAATAGGGCCCTCCTTGTCTTATGCAAGCGTTTTTCCTCAGCCCCTTTTTCATGGCAAGAACCCCGTGTGAAACACGGAGCTAAATATATTATTGAGATTGCCACGCTCGGCGGAGCTTACCCTGAGTGTAATCGAAGGGCCTCGCTCGCAATGACGGCTGATGTTCTGCGAGATACGAAATTAGAAGTTTCGTTCGACGAAGCCGGTATCGATTTTGCTTTTGACAAAAAGGTTATGTGAGAGGATATCCAGACAGGCGGGTATCGTGGTTTTAATCGGCTCGATAACAAATTCACGCAAGGCCCTTTTCATCGTGGCTATTGCTTCAGTTCGGGTCCTTTGATGAACGATAAGTTTGCCAATCATCGAATCATAATTTGTCGAGACTGTCCAGCCCTGGTGAACGTGCGTATCGACCCTGACGCCGGGACCGCCGGGCGGAATATATCTGGTAATCGTGCCCGGACAAGAAGCGAAATTATTTGCGGGGTCCTCGGCGTTGATTCGGCACTCAATCGCCACGCCGCTATGCTTGATATTCCTCTGGCGAAATTTAATAGGTTGGCCAGCGGCGATCTTTAGCTGCCACTTAATCAAATCATGGCCGGTAACCATCTCGGTAACCGGGTGCTCGACCTGGATTCGTGCATTCGCCTCAATGAAGTAAAACTTTTTATCCTTGTCCAGAAGGAACTCAATCGTTGCGGCATTGACATATTTGGCCTCTTTTATAATCCTCAAGGCAGCCTCGGCAAGCTGCTCTCTGTCACGCTCATCCAAGACCGGACAGGGTGATTCCTCAATCATTTTTTGATGCCTTCTTTGAATGGTACAGTCTCTTTCATAAAAGTGCAATGCGTTGCCGGCGTTATCGGCCATTACCTGCACCTCCACGTGGCGGGGTTCAACTATAAATTTTTCCAGATAGACGCTGCCGTCTCCGAAAGCAGCTTCTGCTTCGGCCTGCGCTGCACCGAAGGCCGAACGAAAGCTGATGTCGTTGTGCGCAACTCTCATACCTCGTCCGCCACCACCGGCAGCAGCTTTTATCATCACGGGGTAGCCCATCTTGCTTGCGAGCTTCAACGCTTCAGATTCTTCTTCAATAGCATCCTCAGAGCCCGGGACAACCGCGACCCGCACTTGCTGTGCCAGTTTGCGGGCCTGGACTTTGTCACCGAGTAATTTCATTGCCTCAACGGGTGGGCCGATAAACGTTATCCCGCAGTCCTGGCATATCTGGGCAAAGTTTATATTCTCAGCCAGGAAGCCATAACCCGGATGAATTGCCTCGACATCTGCAATCTCGGCGGCACTTATGATACGCGGGATATTTAGATAACTTTGGGCAGGGTCGGCCGGGCCTATACAAATGGCTTCGTCGGCAAGCTGTAGGTACGGAGCGTCCTTATCGGCCTCGGAATAAACTGCCACCACCTCAATGCCAAGCTCGTGACAGGCGCGGATGATACGCAGCGCTATTTCACCACGGTTCGCTATCAGGATTCTTGAAAACATCTTTTCGTATCTCGTATTGCGTATATCGTATTGCGTATTACGCACGACGCATCACGCACGACGCACCACGAATTAGTCTGGTTTGACCTTGAAAAGCACCTGACCATATTCAACGGCCTGGCCGTTAGTTACCAGTATCTCGACTATTGTTCCGCTGGTCTCGGCTTTTATTTCGTTCATCACCTTCATTGCCTCGATTATATAAACGACCGTCTGCGACCTAACCACCGAGCCGAGTTCAACATAAGGCTCGGAATCAGGGCTCGGTGTGACATAGAAAGTCCCTACGATAGGTGATTTTATCTCTACCAAATCCTCCTCTTGCTGCGGGGCGGAAGGCTGGCTCAAAGGCGCTGAGCTTGGCGTTGCATTGGGGCCGGCAGGTGCAGCACCAGATTCCGGCCCAATCGTCCCCGCACCGGTTACGGTCTCGCCGACAGCGGGTTGAGGTTGGGAACGCTTCAAAAAAATTTTGTCATCGCCATGCTTTATTTCAACCTCGACCAGCTCATTTTGTTTCATTATCTCAATGAGTTTTTTTATTTTCTGCAAATCGCTATCTTTGTTCTCCGCCATTGCCACATCCTTTCTTAATAAAGGGGACCCAATCTTACGGGGGGGCCCTGCAATAAGCCGCGAAATGGGAACCCAAGCTGTCGGTTAAGCTAATAAGTATAACTACAAGAGGTGTTTTTGCAAACAATTTCCCGGCCCCATTTTGCGAAGGCCCCAAACGCAATAAAGCGCGTATGGGCCCCCCTGTAATAACTCGCGAAATGGGAACCCGAAAGTGCGCTTTGACGCTCAGGGCCAACTAAAGTATCTCAAGGCCAACTGCTGTAATATCATCAACTTCAGATGGAGCGATTCTCTTATTTTGCGCCAGCGTGTTGAATTTGTCGAACATCTCGACAATAGATAAATCTTTGATTTCGCAAAATTCTTCGCTGAAATGAAAGCCGGTTTGGTCGTCGAAACTGCCGATAAAGGGCTCTGC
>JAUVYQ010000388.1 GCA_030603035.1 Phycisphaerae bacterium
GCAAAACTCACTTCAACCCTATCCCCGCTTTCAGCTTCGCGGACGCAGCAAGGAACCTCCGATAGACACATCCGTTTAGCCGCAGCAAGCCTACGGTGGCCCGCGATAAGATGAAATAAATCACCCTCAGGAGCAACCACCAGAGGTACAATAATACCAATGCGGCGGATTGACGCTGCGAGTTCGTCAATAGTTTCATCTTCGAGCTCGAGCCTTACCGCGTGGTCGCCCACCTTTATTTTTTCGACCGGAATATTTTTTATCTCTGCCACTTTATAGACCTCCTGGAACCAACTTGCTGATCTCAACAACACGGTTCGTGCTGTGCGTATGAAAAAGCAGGTAGTCGCCGACCTTCGCATCCATCACTTTGCGGACCTCCCAGGGAAGGACCACAATCGCTGAAGTGTGCTGCCTGTGAATTCGCCTTATGCAAATACCATTGAGCCTCGGCATCTTAAAAACCTTTCTGGAAATACCCGATTATCAGGTGGGGGATAGCCCCTGTCCAGAAGAAAATTTGCGATTGGACATTAGTTTTTTGGGACTGAGCGCAAATTCTTGCGCCACAAACAATTGCGCTTCATGATTGTGGACATTTACGCGCGCAATATCCAGAATTTGTAAATGTTTGGCTTGACTAACTTTAGAGCTCGTTACAATAAATCGGTTCAGCCCCTTATAAGCAAAACAGACCTCCGACAAAGATAAAACTTCCGATGACTGAAAGGCGGTTAGCCCGATCTTCCCTCTGGTTATTCACCGACAGTTTGCGCAGCGTGTTTTACAATAGGCTAAGCAAGCAAACTGGCGTGTCTGTAAATAAATCGAGCGAGAAACTTTTTTGTGTTTTTCCCATCAGACCTCGATCACCATCACCCCATCCGCCTCGAATTCGTCAAGCAAATCCTCATCAATCCGATCACAGACAACCACCGGCCGGACCTCTTGAGTTGGTTTGAACTCCTCGATGAACAATCGGGTATAGCTCACCACTTGCCCTAAAGCCATCATCCCCGCAAACGGTTTGATCTCAACAACCCAGAATCCACCACCAACACGGCAAACCACATCTATTCTTTTCCGCGTAATACCGCGAGCAATCCGGGCACCAAGAG
>JAUVYQ010000155.1 GCA_030603035.1 Phycisphaerae bacterium
GGCCCTTTCAATGAATCGGTGAAAGTTTTATGGCCAAAGTCTACGGGAGATTTCAAGTCGATCCCAATCATTTTTTCTCACAACCTATTATATTTACTTGGTTTACAACAATTTAGTCACAAGTTAATGGGACAGTAGTGAAAATCTTATATACTTTAATAGGGTCTAAGTAGCGCTGTAGTACTAATCAACCAATTAACTATCGGTCTATGTCGGCAACCTGAAATGATTTCTGCTCTGAGATTAGATAAAACACTCTTGATAAGACTTTAATCACCCCATTGAGAGTTTGTTATGAAGGTCTTTTCAAAAACGACAGGATTTCTAAAATTTCAGCTATTGCTTTATCGTGACCCTGACGGGTCAAATTAAATAGTTTTGTGCCCGGATAATTCTTTACCTCAGAGATAAGACCAGCCCCTTTCAGTGCCACAGTGGCTAATACCGACCCCTGCTTGTTACCCGCAGGGGCAAAGAGCCGGCGCACCGCAGCGACAAACTTTTCGGACAGGCATTCCATCCTGCCGATTTCGTCAAGGATTAACAATTCAGAGTCGGTTCTTTCGGCGTCCAAAATCGGCACTACGGATTTTTCAAAGCACGCAACGTCCACGCCATATTTGCCCACTCTCAAAGGCCCTTTGATGTCAACGTGGGCAAGTATCCCCGCAGCACCATCAAGCCGCTTCCAGCAAAAACCTTTGCGCATATTATTTTGGCGAATCTCCTGCGTATAAAAACCTGCCACTTTTTTGGGGTCGAGATTGGCTATAATTTGCATTACAGCGGTTGTTTTGCCGCAACCCGGCAGACCTGTTAACAAGATTTTGACAGACTTAGACACCATAGGTGGATACTTATTCTAAAGTATGTCCGATATTTAGTTATGGTTTTTAGCTTTAAGCTTTTAGTTTGCTTTTGGCCCAGCTTTTGATTTTGGCCGCCGAGAAGGCATTGAGGACATCGGCCTTTGTTACCCAACCGCGACCAGCGGTTGCCACTCCAAAGTCCATCAATCCGAGACCGGAGATGCTGTGAGCATCCGTTCCTATGACCAGCTTGACCTGCGCCTCGATTGCCATCCTGCAGTGGGTGTCCTTGAGGTCCAAACGCCAGGGGTTTGCATTTACTTCCAGGGCGGTGTGTGTTTGAGCGGCGTGTTTGACAACGGCAGCAATATCGATATCCATTGGTTCGCGCCGGCCAATCAGTCTGCCCGTTGGGTGAGCGATGCAGTGGACATACGGATTGTCCATTGCCTTTAATGTACGGGTGGTTACTTTCTCACGTGAGCTGCCGAGGCCCGAATGTATCGCCGCTATTACAAAATCCAGCTCGGCGAGCAGCTTGTTGTCGAAGTCCAGAGAGCCATCGGCAAGGATGTCAACTTCAGTTCCTGCCAGAATGGTTATGCCTTTTAGCTTTTCATTGAGCTTGCGGATTTTTTTGATTTGCTGAGTCAGTCGCTTGGGCGATAGCCCGTTGGCAATTGCTGATGAGCGCGAGTGGTCGGTAATGCAGATATATTTGTAGTCTGCCTGTTTTGCGGCCACGGCAATTTCAGATATGTCGCAATCGCCGTCAGAGGCGTTTGTGTGCACGTGAAGGTCGCCTTTGATATCTTTGGGCTGGAGCAGCTCAGGCAGTGAATGGGTCTTTGCGGCATCAACTTCGCCGCGGTCTTCACGCAGCAGTGGGTCAATATAATCAAGGCCGAGCTTTTGATAGATTTCTTTTTCAACCGGGCCTGCAATCATTTTGCCTGCTTTGAACAAGCCGTACTCATTCAATTTCAACTTTGCCTTTATAGCGATTTCTCTCAGGCGGACGTTATGTTGTTTTGAGCCGGTGAAGTACTGTGCTGCAGCTCCGAAACTCTCTTGCGGCACGACACGAACATCGACATGGACGGGCGCAGTCTCTGTTTGTCCAAGGGGACTCCCCAGGAGAATAATCGCTGAGCCTTTCGTTGGCCCGGCTGCGAGAACCTCCTGGACGAACCGGGCACCCGTAAATGCCTGTATGATTTGCTTACCTTTTTTAGCAGCGACGAGTATATCAACATCTCCGATGGTTTCGGCCCATCGTCGCAGTGAGCCGGCTACAATGTAATTTTGAGTTTTTAGTTTTGAGTTTTTAGTTTCTTTGATACCGGAGAGGCCGTTGAGGAATTCGCCGACCAGTTCCGCCGCTTCCTGGGCCTGGTCGATGCGAATTCGGCCTGTGGACTTCTCGCGGAACTCGATGCCTTTTGCGATTGCTGCCGCCTTTTTGTCACCAAAGCCGGCCAGTTGAGCAAGAAAACCGCTTTCAATTGCATCTTTTAACTCGGCGATGCTTGTAACGTTTAGCTTTTCATAGACTGCCTTAACGCCTTTCGGTCCCACACCGGGTATTGTGAGCAGCTCCAGTAGCGTTGGCGGGATTTTGGTAAGTAACTTCCGGTGAGCGGTTATTGTGCCTGTTTTTACGAACTCCTGGATTTTGGCAAGGCTTGATTTTCCGATGCCGGGTATTTTTGCCAACTGTCCGCTTTCCAACAGGATCTCGATGTCGGTCGGCGTATCGGCAATAATCCGCGCGACCCTTCGGTAGCTGTTGATACGGAAGCGGTCCTCGCCGAGAATCTCCATAATATCGGCCATTTGGTCGAAAAGTTCGCTAATGCCAGGGGGCATCCCTTTTGGGAGAACAGTGTTTTTCATATTCTCGATTCCCGATTCTCGATTCCCGATTCCCGATTCCCGATTCTACGAGTATCGAGTATCCAGTATCGAGCGTCTGGCTTGCCAGATTATATCCGGCCGGCAGCAAGATTAAAGGGATAATCTGCGGTTGCTTGAGGCAAGCTGTTAGGCAGCCGAGCACGCAGCATATCTTTAAAGCAAAAAAGTGTAATCAATCATAAATATCGAAGATCCGGCATCTGTTGTGCTGAAAGTCCGGCCTCTGCAAGTCCGGCCCCTGGACGGATTGGACGGAACCAATGAACCAATTAACCAATGAACAAATTACCCATTTACCCATTTACACACTCTTTTATGCAAAACAAACCCAATTTCCAAAAAAGTCAAATGAACGTAAATATCTTTTCACAAATGGCTTATGAATATAAATCCAATTGGACACTTGGTGAAAACAAACCCAATCAAAGCCAATCAAAGTCGAAGCGAATTTACCCCTAAGGGGGCGGAGATCCCTACGGGTGGGCTTCTCGGAATCCTCAAACCGGGGACCAATCCCCCTGCCCCAAACCTCGCTGCCGTCCTTATAAAGAACTATTTGACATACCGAGTCCATTTCACTTTCGCCCAGCTACGTCGCCGGGCTTTCTGATGGTCATAATACCCGAAAAACGAGAATCGGGATATCAGGGAACCAGCGTTGGTATATCGATAATCTGGTGGTCTGACGGTTTTAGCCCTTTCTTGTGCCTGCCCATACCAATCCGATTGGGCTTGTACTCGCCGACAATGTCCACCTTGCTCCTGGCCGGTATCTTATCTTCCATACCCATCGCCCAGTAGCAGGCGTTCACAAGAAGACGCCGGAATCCTTCGCTCTTCAGGTCGTCGCCGTGTCCCATCGTCGTCGTGAAAACGCGGGCAGCTTTTCCTTTTGTACCTGTATAGCTCTTGAGCCAGGCCGCGGGCACCGGTTTTTTCTTCAGGTTAGGTTTATCTTTAGGGTTCATACCCACGAGCACCTGCCCCATAATCAGCGGTTTGCAGTCACCGTGCAGTGTAGTAATGCCATACACATCCGATGGCCCCCAGATATCTTCACAGCCTTTCACAATGGGATGGTTTTCCATACCCTTTGCCACCACTCCGCGAGTGCTTTCTCTTCCGTGGCCTCCATAATGGCCGGCCCAAGTCTCTCCTAAAACCTGACGTCCGTACCCGCCTTTGGGTTCCGGGCTTCTAAAGCTGTATTTGGCATAGGGACTGTCTCTGTGTTTTCTGTAATTGAACGCATGCGTCGAGGTTCTCAATCCCATAACCGGCTTGCCCGAGTTGGTGTAATCAATAATATATTTCATCTGCTCATCGGGAAGTTCACGGAAACGTAAAAACATCACCATCATATCAGCCGTTTTAAGAGCGCCGACACCGGGGATATTGTCGAGTGTGCTGGGATCGATCTCGCCGGTTTCGTTATTGATGGCAAAGAGCACCGTGCACTTGAAGCCATGGTGCACAGCCGCGATCCTGGCGAACTGGGGGATCACTTCTTCTGAGCGGTATTCATCATCGCCGGCGAGAAAGACGATATGCTTGCCCTTGCCCGGGCCCCTTTTACCTTTAAACACAACCCAGGGTTCATCGGCGTTCGCCTGACAGCCTAACAGCCAGCTCAGTCCCACGAACACCAACGTCCAGAGCTTAATTGTATGTTTCATTTTGTTCATCTTCACACCCTTTCATCTTAATCATCATTACATTCGATGGACAACCAGATATGTTAATATAACAAACCCTGCTTTATTTTTCAACCCTCTTAATAATAGGCAAAATTCAAGTTTTTTAGCTGTCCTGGGCTGAAATCCCCAAAGAGAAGCCAAAGATAGTTGCAATTTCGAGGCACATTGGGTATTATATTAAAATCAAATCTCAGCGGCAAGCTGGGCAGGTTCAAATGGCAAATATGAGTTTAGGAGAGGTATCATGTGCAGGAAATTGAATTTTCCAATTCTTTTTGTTCTGGCATCAGTATTATGGCTGGCGTGTGGTGGTGTTGTCCGGGCGGAGGTTCCAAAACCGGTAACGCTTGACACAGATCCGAATCAGCCGGGAAAACCCCAGCAGTCCTTGGGACTCCTTACGGAGGATGCGAAGGTTCCCGACACCGGCGAAAACACGGATGTTTTCGCTCGGAAATCAGCGTCTAATTTTTCTCTGTCTTTTTTGTGTCTTTTCGTGGCTGAACAAAATCTGTGTGAATCCGTGTTAATCCGTGTCTAAAAAAACAGTGTAAATCTGTGTCTAATTTTTCTTCGTGTCTTTGTGCCTTCGTGGCTATATTTCTCAGCGCAATCTGCGAAACCGAAGCAGGATGCGAAGGTTCCCGACACCGGCGAAAACACGGATGTTTTCACTCGGAAACCCCGATTAAACGCCGAAAACACCGAAAACGCAGTCCTTGGGACTCCTTACGGAGAGAAAAATTAGTAGCCCCCGTTTCCATAATTTCTAACGCCGCGGAGATGAAAAAATGCCTGCTCCAACGGGGATTTTGAACAAATTTTCCCCCGCCAAATCTCTGTAAGACCCTGCAAACAAAGAACTTACGCATTTTTGAACAATTCTATCAAAAAAAATGTGCGGAATTTCTTAAAAAATGTTGAAATTTCTCTTGACGCCGGGGGGCTTAATCTGGTATAAGAAGTATTAGCGAAGCGGTTAAGCTTGATTGCGTACGGAATTTTTATAGGTCTTTCACCAAAACGACGGGAAAAATTGGTGAGTGAGGACCGCAAAGATACTCGTGTGTAATCCGGCAAACTGCCGGAGTTAAGGGTTATATTTCATTTTAACATAACGGTTCACAATGGGCTTGTGAAAGGAGGTGGATAAAGTCAAGTCCAGGGCAGGCACAGGGTTTGGTGAAGATTCTTTGTTGCTTGCTTTGTTAAAAGTTGTTTGAGACACGCGCAGATGAGGTTGGTGAAGATTCCTGATGCTTGTCAAAAACAACCGGTGTTTTGGTGTGTGGCCAGAGCACAGTTGTTTATT
>JAUVYQ010000165.1 GCA_030603035.1 Phycisphaerae bacterium
CATTGAATATCCATATATCATTACCCATTTTAAACCAGTCAGGTTCAATAATATTAGATACATAGACTGAAATGAGACATAAATTGAGTTCAGAATCTGTTTCAATAATCCAGTAATCAGGTTCGCCAGGAGCTAACCTACCTTCAATTATAGTAAATTCAACGTTCTTTCCAGGTTCGCCTTTTTCTCCCTGTATACCTTGTTCGCCCTGCAGGCCAACATCACCTTTATAACCGGCATCGCCTTTTTCTCCGGAATCGCCTTTTTCTCCATGTATACCCTGGTCACCTTGTGATCCATCCGGACCGGTTGGTCCGCGGAAAGTGTCACATCCGGAAACAAGAAGAATAATCAAGATTAAAACGGGTGCAAAATTCATGCTGCAGCTCCTCTCAAACGGGTGTGAAATCCAGTTTATTAACGGCGTTCATTTTGTCGGTGGAACTCGGATGCAGGTATATCTGCGTGCTCTGCAGACAGGAATGTCCGAGCAGCTCCTGGACAATTTTGATATTCGACTTCTCGAGAAGTTTCGTGGCGAACGTATGCCGGAGCATGTGTGGATTGCACGGGTGGTTCAATGCGCTGATAGAATGCCTTCTGAGTATCTGCTGGAAGTCTCTCGGGCCGAGGCGTTTATTCGAATACTTTGAGCGGAACAGGGGGTCTTTGCCGCCGGCGATTCTCTTACGAGCTGCTTCGTCATCGATGTAGGTCTGGAGATGGGATTTAATCTTATCGCCGAGAGGAATTCTGCGGGGTTTTTTGCCTTTGGCAATCTCGGCGGGAAGATCGAGGATATTAGCGACGGTACCGTAAGGGTAAACATCTTCGACATTGAGTCCGATCACCTCTGTATTTCTGAGACCGGTCGACAGGGCAAAGAGGATAAGGGTAAAATCGCGGCGGCACGTATTCAAAGCATTATCGAGTAAGCGTTTAGTTTCCTGGTCGGAAAGTATCTCGGGAGCTCTCTGATACCAGTATTTATGAATCGGGCCGACCGATCGGTAAGGATTCCTGTGATTTTCCATGATGATAACTCCGCTGAAAGTGGTTAAAACAGTGTATCGAGAGAAGTACAGGGCTGAAATATAGTGCAAAGTAACAGAATGTCAAAGAAATAATCTCGTTTATTCATAAGGCAAATATGACGCAAATCACTTTTTGAGGAAACAGGAAAATGAATATTGCTCTCGTCAAATAATAAAAATACGAGATCACTGAAGTATTCCGGTGGCCAGATTCAAGAAAGCGTCCAGGACAAACAGGGAGAAAGTGAGGTCTGGGGGTCGTGATCTTGGTCGCCTCGGGGAGAGATCGTCGTTCTGAGGGCATACTGGACGGCTTCGCTGTCGTTTAAGAGGGTGAATTGTCACTGATCAGCGAAAAGTCCGGAAAAACGCGCCTCTTGACATCGGAGGTTGGCTGGGAGTAAAAGAGGGGGTATTTAGTGGGAGAGCGCGAAAAAAGACGAGAGCGAAACGTTCAAACAAGACGCTCGAAGCAGGGAGCGCCGTAGGCAAGAAAAACTTTCGCGCGGAGGGGGAGACCGCCGAAGGAGAGCCGGAGGAACGACGGCGACTGGGGTGGAGAGGAGGCGCAACAAGAACCGACGAGCCGGGAGCGTAGCGAACCGCCGGAGCCGCAGGCGACGGACAGGGGCGTAGCCCCGCGCCCGCAGAGCGGGCAAGCGAGGAGAACCACACGACGCGGCGCTGAGAACGACTCGCGAGCCAGCACGAGCGGCGGGAAAAGGGGGGAACGGGGGAGCGGCGAGCCCCTGCCGAGGAGGCACGGAACGCGCCGACGAGCCACGGGGACAGGCGCTCACCTTACCACAGACGCCGGAACGAGAGGCAACTTACCGGCTCCCCGCTTACCACAGACGCCAGGACGAGAGGCAACTTGCCGACGCTCACCTTACTACAGACGCCAGGACGAGAGGCAACTTACCGACGCTCACCTTACTACAGACGCCAGGACGAGAGGCAACTTGCCGACGCTCACCTTACTACAGACGCCGGAACGAGAAGCAACCGGGCGGCGCGCTCTTTACTACCGACGCCGGAACGAAAAGCAGCTTGCCGGAGATTTCTTTACTACCGACGACCGAGCGAAAGGCAACTTACCGGCGCTCTCTTTAACACTGGCAGTCTCAAAAAAAAGATAGCTGAGTCAGAAAAACAGGGAGAGATCTCGACGCTCGAGGGGAGATACCGGTACGGTGGTATCTTAACAACGCGGTGTACACACTGCAGGAGGCTCGTTGTTACTGATGTGGTTCCTTGCTACTGGCTTGAAAAGCAGGTGTTTACATGAGGAATTTACCAGGGCGTCCAGCTCCCGGGCCGTGTCCAGCCTGAGGAATTCACCAGGGCGCCGTGGTCCCTGACCGGATCCTTTCCGAGGGGTTTACCAGAGCGCCATGGTCCCGGACTGGATCCTTCCCAGGAGGTTTACCAGGGCGCTCGGATCTCGAGCTTGCTGCTCCATGGGGCGCGACGGATCGCGCGAATGCTTGTTTAAGATTGCCGAGGGAAACCCGCTCGAAATCCAACTGAACCTTGTTTAATGTAAGCAATATCACGCTCCCACCCTTCAACAGAAAAGAAACGTCTGGAGTGAAAAAAGGGTAAGAAAGGCTTGCACTGGGGATTTACAAAGATTTTTAGTGTTTTTAAAAACGTAAAGGGGTGCCTCCCCCCTCGATAGTTTACATTGTATATAAGGTTGTAAAAGTGAAATATCTTACATTAAAAATGTTTTTAAACTGTAAAGCCTGACTTCACAAGCGGCGGCTCCTGCAGCCCTGTATCAGGGCAAGGGAGCCGACGCGGCGGCGGGCTGGCGGCTCGGCATCGAGGCGACAGATCGCCGTGAAGTTGTCCGGTGCTCGCACAAGGGGTCACGGCACACGATGTGCCGGGATTACAATTATTCAAAAATCCTTGCGCGCGCCTCCCCCTTGTGTACGCATCGGATGCCTTTTCTTTTGGTCGACTGCCTTTTCTGAGTGAGCTCCGGAGCGCGGATTCCCTCCCGCCCCGGAGCGATTGCATTTTTATCCGGAGCTTCCCTTTCCATAAGCAGCTGAACGAGAGTCAAGAAGCTGCGGCTGACCTTACCATCGCAGGCTGAACGAGAGGCAACTTGCAGGCGCTCACCTTACCACCGGCGGCAATGTTCAGGGAGAAAATAGAGATATACAGGAAACAAAAATTTATGAAACGTTAAATTGCTTGATATAGAGTCCGGATTAAGGGAAGGAAATCAGTGCTTTCCCCGGGCAACGACAAGGTGCGCCAGGGGCGCAATAGATACGGGGGTTTAAAAGAAAAAGGAATGGAGGAAATACGGAGCCTCCCCCACTTCTCCGTCATACCATGTGTCCTGTTTTGTCCACCCCCCCTGAGTAGATTCTCTGAACGATCTTCAGGGTGTTCTCCCTGGGGAATCCTGCGTCTCTCAGGAGCTGCCTTGCCTCAGCTCGTGTATATGACGCTGTGATGGCTTCCTCAAGGGTTCGGGCAAGGCGGCCGTCGATGAAGATAGCATCAGCAGGGTTATTCTCGGGTAAGTCAAGCATGAGGTATTTAGCATAATGATCCACGCAGTAATCAGAGCCTCTTTTACCGACTCCCTGGGTTTTAAGTGAAGTGATGACTTTCAGATAAAAATTGTTATGATTGCCGTTTTTCAATATATCGCAGTGGATCCTGACAAGCTCCCTGTGCTTCCTGGTGGAATAATAACGAATGATTCTCATGATGGATTTAGCATGGGGCAACTTGTTGTCACAGTGATCGAGTGCAAAGGAAATATAGGCTTTGGTGATGAATTCACGCTCAGAGCAATGAAAGTCTGTCGGCAGGATTCTACGCTTATTGAAAGAATAATAAACTCGTTTTGCCTGGTCTTTGATGTGATTGATGACCCTCTGTGGATTCCGGTTCCATTCTTTAGAGCGTCCCCTGTGTTTAGTGCGTATGACTTCGATTGTACGCTGTATGGCGTCATCCCGGGAAACTCCCTGCCTCCGGAGATAAAGCAGCATATCGAACGTTGCCATGTTACGGGTTCCTGGCCCGGGAAGTCCGTTCTCGATGAGATCCTGGGCTTCTTCATCGCTGTGGCAGAAAGTGTACGGCCGTGTTTTCTCCCTGGAAGGAAATTCGTATAGAACCGGCGTTACATGACTGCGGTGATGAGCTCCGGGAATATCAGGGCCGAGGTCAAGCTCTTGCTGCTCATACAGTGGTAAAACAAGAGGCTTTATTTTCAAGGAACAGAAATAGTCGAGCTGGTCTTTCCAGCTGACAAGATTACGGCAGCCTTCATCGAGGGGAATCTGGTCTTTTCCGAATGGCCACCTGCAGCCCTGTTTTGGCTGCGGGAATGCCTCGAATAGTCCCATCCTGATATAAAGTCTGAATACTGATTGAACGAGGGTTATTAAGACACGGGAGCAGTCAAAAGACACTGGTGCATGAAGATGGTATCCGCCTGAGCTGGGTGAGGTGCACAGCATTGAGTTTTCAGGTGTGTAGTTGATGATCGAGCGTGTTTCAAGAACCTCCTCTAATGAATTATCATCGAAGTCGAAAAGGATGGATCGGGTATATTTTTGATAGCGGCTGCCGCCCCATTTATTTCCGGAGAGATGATCAAGTATGAGACTGTCCGAAGGGGGTGTATGCTTAGTTATCCATTCTCCTGGACGGTGGCTGACAATGTGACCGTGGGGGTTTCCTATGAATAGATGTTTGTATCTATCGAATTGCTCATAGGTGGGATGTGAAAGATTTTCCTTGCGTTTTACGAGATTGTTCTGTAAACTATTCATACATCAGCATCCGTCTCCCGCTCATTACGGGATTTGAAGGGGGTTTCTCTTGGGAGAGACCCTTTTTTTTAGTTATGATTCCGGTTCAAGCAGAACTCACTTATGGTCCCCGATGGGAATGTGAGCGCTGAACGGGGAGAACTCGAAAATTACCCGGCTCGGCTCAGAATTACAAGAAAAATATGTCCCGGCCGACCGGGATCACTGATCAGGCTGTAAAATTGTTTCCGGCCGGATGTAAAAATGTTTCGTTTTAGGCAGCATCGATGAGGCTACCAGGGAGCTGAAGGCGCCGACGCTGCGGGAACGTAAAATGCCAGTAGAGAAAAACATAGTTTTTAGCTAATGCTGAAATCGAGATTTTAAGTTTCGCATTATAAAATCTTGGGCCGGAGATCCATGGAGTCGATTTTTTTCCCCTGTGGCGTTTAAGGATCAGAAGCAATTATGATACGGTATGAATCACCGGAATTCGATAATTCATCATTGAATATCCA
>JAUVYQ010000321.1 GCA_030603035.1 Phycisphaerae bacterium
ATCTTCACCAACCAGACCCAGCGAGGAGGATATGATTAACTCACTTCCTGAATAGACGCTCTAACACAACTTTATTTATACGCTTCTTATACAATAGCGGAACGCAAAAAAAATGACAATCGTGGAAACTACGGGATTTTGCGGGGAAATATATAGCAGACAGGCGGCTTTCTGCGTTGAAAAACGGCCTTACGTCGTTATTTATTTGCCGGCAGTTCAACCAGCCCCATCCCAGCCGCCCATTTGAACAGGTCAACTAAGTTATGAACACCGACTTTGCGGTAAATGTGGTTGCGGTGGTCCTCGATAGTCCTGAGAGCACGGTGACGCAAATAGGCTATTTCCTTGTTGCTTTTGCCATCCAGAATGAAACGTAGGACTATTCTCTCTGTCCTGGTAAGCAATTTGCCCAAAAGCGGGTCGGCCCAGGCATTTCGCTTTAGGATGGACTCAACAACCGACAGAAAACTCTGCCTGTCCAGAGGTTTTTCGATAAAATCCAATGCTCCTGCCTTGAGGGCCCTGACCGCCATTGGTATATCTCCGTAGCCGGTTATAACCAGAACTTGCAACCAGGGAACAATACGTTTCGCCTCGGTTAACAGCTCTATGCCATCCATTCCAGGCATTTTCACGTCAGTAATAAGCAAATCGCACGTTTCGGAGCGCAATTGTTCAAGGCAGTCTGCTGCACATGCAAAACAGCTAACTTTCGAGCCGAGTCGTTCAAGGGTTCTGCCGATTGCCTTACGTACCTTTGGCTCATCATCGACAAAAAAGATGTGTTGTTCCGTACTATTTATCATTGCTGCTCAGTTATGACCTCCGGCCTTTATTGATAGGCAGGGTGACGAAAAAGGTTGAACCTTCACCAGCTTTGCTTGCGACGCGAACTTTACCGCCGGCCCGCGATAGGATGTGCTCTACACCGCAAAGCCCCAGACCTGTTCCTTCACCTGCAGGTCTGGTAGTGAAAAACGGCTCAAAAATCTTATCAAGATTCTCCGGCGCAATACCACTGCAATTGTCGGCAAATCGCAGCTCAATGTGCTCATCTTTTACAGCGCCGTCGATAATAAGCTGGCGGCTCTTTTTGCCGTCGGCCGCCTGTATAGTGTTCTCAACCAGGGCAAAAAATAGCTGCTCTAAGTCTTTCTCGTTCGAATATATAGACGGCAGTTTGTCCATACCTTTGAGGTGCAGGCTAACTTTCGCCCGCCGCGCACTTTCATTCAACAACTTCACGATTCTCTCAGCAACCGCCTTCAAATCTACTTGACTGACAATTTTTTCTGAGGATTTCTTTGCGAAATCGCGAAAACTGTCAACTATTGAAACTACCTCCGAAACCCCACTTAGACCGTCCTTGAGGTCTTCTCTAATAGTATCCGGACAGGACGTTGTTTCCAGGTCAGCCAATGAATTCTCAATTGAGAAACGAATAGCCGTAAGAGGCGAGTTCAGTCTATGAGCTATAGTGGCGCTTAAGGTTCCCAGTGAGGCAAGTCGTTCAGCATGAGCTATTTTTTCACGATACTCGTTGAGTTCCTCTTCAGCCTTCTTGTGCTCGGTGATGTCTCTGTGAGTGCCGGTCATTCTCAAGGGCTT
>JAUVYQ010000201.1 GCA_030603035.1 Phycisphaerae bacterium
TCCTGGGAATCGCGGCGATGGGCGATAACGTCAAAAAACGTATTGACATCAAAAAGCTCAACAATGTTAGTAAAGGTTCGAATACCTAAAATCGTAGTCGGCACAGGATGGATCCCTGTCGGCGGCGGTAAGCATGCGATAGTTGATCCAGAGGACTTCGATCGCATCAAAAAGTACAAGTGGCATGTACATCGTTATGGCAATACGTACTATGCTGCACGTGTGGTTCGCTCGAAAAATTCGACCTATCACGTTTACATGCACCGCCAGATTATGCACTGCCCACGTGGTAAGGTTGTGCACCACCTGAACGGCAACGGCTTCGACAACCGCAAAGCGAATCTACTGGTATGCACGAAACAAGATCACAACTTTTTCCACTGAACGAGGAAAAAACCAGGGGACACAGACAACGGCGGAGTGGGGTGGGGGAGGGGGCAGAACACGAGGACCGTATATGAACAAACTGAGAACCGTACAGAGACGAGTAAAACAACGAACAATATTGCAAAAGAAAAGACGTGACTCCTATGTAAAATGTACCCAAGCATGGAAAGACTGTGCAAAAGAGAGCAAAACCGAACTATGGTCAATCTACGCAAAGAACCATCGAATAACAAGTAACAGGAAGGGGACGGTGACACTGACCGGATGGAACTGGTTTATAAAAATCAACATCCATCGAATATACAACTACCTGGAACCGATACTAACACCACCAAACGACTGAAATCAAAGACCATCTGTGCACATTCATTCGATATACAGAGGTTGAAGATACATAATTAGGGGTAGAATAAAATCGAGGGTTAGAAAACCGGCCGGGACGGCCGTGTTGTTAGCTGCGCTCACAACACGGCCTTAAAAAAAAGAAAAGAAAAACTCGCTGCCTTCGGCCGCTCGGGTCGCGTCGCTCACCTCGCTGCCTCAAAAAAAACAAAAGAAACGGCGTTGCCGCTTACGGCTCGCCTCGCCCTTAACGGGCGTGGCGAGCCTGCGCGGTGCACGCCGCCGCCCTCGCCGGGGCGGCTGCGGGTGTCGGCGTGCTCGCTTCGCGACGGTCGGGCCGTGTTACCCGGCTCAGGACCCAGCATAGCTCAGGAATCAGCCGCATCCGCGGGTCGGCGTTTTTGACTTCGCTCAGGACTTGGCTCCTCGCCCTGTCGCGTTGTTCGGCTAAGGTGGGCGGCCCTCGCTGCTCCGCTCGTCCATGGCTCTTGGGGGGCTTTGCCCCCCGCCGCAGGGCGTCCCCGACATTGAACTTCGCACGTTGGGCGTGCTCGTAAGAGTATTTTTTATCAGGGGTCAGGGCGTCCTGTGCTTGGCGAATCCCTTCGATCGCAGAAAAATTTCTTCCATAGCCACCCCGTCCCCCGCCCTGACCCCTGCGGGGAGCCGGCCTCCCGCACCCAGCCTGGCAAATGGTAAAAACTTTACCAGGCTGCGGGGCCAAAGGAAAGGCCTGCTCGTCCGCAGGCCCAAGACTCTTAGCGCCGGCGGCTCGGCGCACCTCGCACGCCGCCGAGGTCCCGCCGGTGGCCTGCCGGCCGGCGGGCAAGCAACCTTACTTTCCGGAAGCCGCAGCACTGGCGTAATACTGGCGTTGCACTGGCGTAGTACCGGCGTAGTCCGTCCTAATATTACTTTTACCGCTAAAGGTAAGATAAAATCATACCGACGGCTCAGCTCAGCCAAATTTACCTTACAAAAAAAACTTTACTTTTGCACTTGACACGATATTACTTTACCCGCTATGCTCCAGCCCAAAAATATGACTTTACAAATACGAAAGGAAGGTGCGATTATGAAAGCAGAATTCACTTGTGGCGCCGAACCAGCACAAATCCTGATTACGCCCGAAAACACCGAGGAACTCGAAGCCCTCCTCACCTGGGACAAATGTGCTATCTCCGCCAAGATGATCGAGTGCACGACCGCCGAAGGTCAAGAGCCAGGTCTGCTTATTTGCAGGGAGGTCTGACTATGCCCATCAAGGTAATAATTTTGCTAGCCTACGGCGTGGGCCTGGTCATGGGATTCGTCATCGCCCGTCTCTACCCAAAGGGCAGTATGGCAGCGCACCCGCTGTACTCGATGATAGCCTTCTTGATTTACATCGCAAGTTTTGTCGTTGGTTACTTATTAGGTCTGCTTTATGGTTTAATCTGAAAGGAGCAAATCATGAAAACCAAAAGCCCAAGGTCCCTAACGCCTGAGGAGTGCGTGCAGCTCCTCGAGGAGCTCGTCAAACACAAGGACACCGACTACTCCCGCAGGCTTGCGCATCGCAATAGACTCATCGCGCTGCTCATGCTCGATGCAGGTCTGCGAATCGGCGAGGTCCTGCAGCTGCAAGTCAGCGACCTGGTTATCCAGGCCCAGCCGGTTCACTCGCTCCTGGTCCGCAAAGAAATTGCAAAACGTCAGTCGGAGCGAACGATCAAACTCACCGACCATTTACACTCAGCCATCGAGGCAATGTACTTTTTCGTCTGGCTGCCGGCAGACCGGCCGCACACGTCTCTGGCTTTCTACTCGATCAAGCGCAAAGAAAAAATCAGCCCTCAGCATGTCCACCATATCATAGTCGAGGCTAGTCTCAACGCATGTCACCGCCACATTCACCCTCACATGTTACGCCACACTTTTGCAACCAGGCTTATGCGAGTGACATCTTTGCGGGTAGTTCAGGAAATGCTCGGTCACAAAAGGATATCCTCAACGCAGATCTACACGCACCCTGATCAAGCAGACCAGGACAAAGCGATTGACAGCCTGGCCGGCAGCGCACATAAAAGGCAATCAGATGAATGACAAACAAATCAGTATATTTACTATAATGTTTTACATTTTGTTCGGTATATTCCTACTACTCGTGCTGTGGCGGGCTTCGAGTGAGTTCTAAAAAACGTGGCACCACGGCTGAGCCATGCCGGCAGCGCAGTAGGATAACTTGCGAAAGGAGATATCCATATGTCCCCACGTCATACCTGCATCACTTGCGCACACTTTAAGAAGTTGAGTAACGAGGAAGGCTTGTGCATGAAACATACGCCACCCGAGACTATCCCGTTACATCGGGGTGATCTAGTTGTGGGTACAGGGACTCTCAGTGAAATAACATTGCATAGCAACGCTCCGACAGATTGTTGCCAATTCTGGCTTCGGAGTCATTGGCCCCCGGACCTCAAAAAACAGGGTGACGTCACGAAAAAGGAAACCAAAAGAGACGTCACCCCTATGCTCGCAACACCTGCCGATTCTAACATCACCACGCCACGTTGTCAAGCCCGAGCGCAAAAAAACAGGGTGACGTCCCCGCGGAGGGCCCCTAAAGAGACGTCACCCTCGTATGCCTCAACCAACCGCAGCATAACCAGAAGCGACATGTAAATCAACAAAAAAAAGGCGATGGCCGTGAGGAGGAGAGAATAAAGCCGGCCATCGCAATATCTGAGTGATTACCTGATTATAAAAATTCCTTCTCGAAAGTCAACGAAAAAAAGAGGGCGGCTCACTGAAGGGGTATCAGGGCCGCCCGACACAATGCTGCTTTTGGGAGAACTAAAATGGAAACACCCCCCTCATCGTCCGTTCGAGCAACCGGCTTTAAATAAAAGTTTTCTCTTGTAAGGTCGCAGACCTGGCCGATGATGAGTTTAGAAAAAACAAGGCCGACTCTTCGAAAGCCGGCCCGAAAGCTTACGACACTACAAGGTTGCATTATACATCGGCAATCCTGTAGGTCAAGCTCAAATAAAAAACTCTTTCAGGTAAAAGGAGTTACA
>JAUVYQ010000241.1 GCA_030603035.1 Phycisphaerae bacterium
ATCCGAAAATTCGTTGACTTTTGGCTCTCTGGCGGAGCTAAAAGACAGGGCATCGCCGGTGGCGGCAAGGATTACTTTGTCCCAAAAGGCCAGCAAATTGGATATCTTAAATACAAAACTACCTATATCGCAGTTTTCGATCGAAAAATCATTGGCTGGGCGGTGAAGTCTAAGAACCTGACTTTAATCCACATGCTCATCACTGCTGAATATCGCGGTAAGGGAATCGGCGGTCATTTACTCGAGATACTAAACCCTGCTTTTATTCGTTCGAAGTCCGACCAGTCAACGGGTGACCCACTTGCATTTTATCAAAAGCACGGTTACGAAGTAATCGAAGCCGACCAGGGCAAACACAAGAACATCGACATTATGCAACGTCCCGAAAATCGAGACGAAAAACCGTAAAGCAGGACAATAATACACTCAAAATCACCTGCAGGACAATATATGGTGATTACTATAGCAGCAGCAGTCCCATATCCGGACAATGTCTGGTGATTACCATGGCAGTAGCAAAACAGCAGTGACATAGCTATAAACTGATAGCAACTTTGCAGCATAGCAGCAGCACTGCAGCAACAGAAATGCGAATGAGCGTATGCGCGAATGCAGCAGAAATACGAATGAGCGTATGCTCAACTGCAGGAGAAATGCGAATGGGCGTATGCACAAATGTAGCAGAATTATAGCACACCGCAAACACTGATGCTTATGCACAGTGTTTGCTGGCCAAACCGCACAAAACCCCAAACCAGCACACCGCAATCACCGTGACTTACGCACGGTGATTGCTGGCATAACCGCAAATTGAACCCCATTACCAAAATCGAGAGTCATTCGCAGTCGACGCCCTGCCGTGTAGCATTGGCACGGCAGAGCTTACCTTTTCTTAATTCGATAGGTTTATCGCTAACGCATAAACCTAAAGCCCACCCACCACCCTGAGTTAAGCAGCACAGACTTAACTGCATTCGAACCCACAATTTCAAAGTCGAGAGTTATTCGCAGTCGACGCCCTGCCGTGTAGCATTGGCACGGCAGAGCTTGCCTTTTCTTAATTCGATAGGTTTATCGCTAACGCATAAACCTAAAGCCCACCCACCACCCTGAATCAAGCATCGCAGCATTATACTAATTCGAAAGCACAGAATGAGACGCACACAAACCAAACCAACACATCACAGAGCGACAAAAACCGCAAATAAAAAAGAAAAAAATCCCCCTAACGGGGGATAAACATTTTTTCTTTTTTCCTTGCGTGTCGCACAGTTCGTTTTTGGTTGGTTTGTGTGCTTACCGAATACATCCCCCCACAAGGAGCTCATCACGTTTGCCCCCCACCCCCTGGGGAAAATACTTTTCCCCAGCACCCCTTTTGCGTCTTCCAGTTGGCTGCTGCCTGGAATCCGCTCTGGTCTGACCGTCATCCTGTTCCTAATCAGTATGCGTAAGCAGCTCTTGACGGACGTCTCGAAAGTTGGCCAGGCCCGGGCTCGGTTAGCCCTATCGGGCTGCCATTAAATGCTGGGCCAATTTCGCCAGACCAGACCCCGCTAAGGCGGGGAATCCGCCCCGCCGATAGCTATTGTCGGCGGGGAATCGTTGAACATCGTGGGAAGTTCACCTATTTTCGGTGAATTTTCCCTGTGTTGTTCCCTCGTAGACGTGCCAAAAAGCAAACAAGGCCCCACGCCAGGTAAAAAACACCTGTCATGTGCCTTGAAACGTTGTTTTTGGCATACTCAGTCACAAAAAAGAATTAATCCCTTTCCCAATCTCTTACGAGGAAAGGGATTTTTTTTTAAAGAGGTTCGAAATGTATGTTGTAAATATAAAGCAGGTTTGTAGGCGAATTGAGCAAAAAATGTGGTTTTTGCCTGAATATTTCTATTGTCAACATCCAGCTGACTCCGCACCTATCCGGATTTTGGTTAGTGGCTATCGTTATTGGAAGCGTGGCGTGATTCGCCGTGAATTTGAAAGTCGTGGTTTTGTTGTTCGATATTGGAAAGCTAAATTTAAAGGCAATCGCTGATGGACAAATTATTCAAAATGCTGGAACGTGGCGAAATGCCCTCTTTTTTAGAAGTTCTGCAGGCTCTCAATGAAGTCTCAGACATCGACTGGGATAGGGTAGAGGCTTCACAGTTGCCCTTTCCTGAGGTTTTAACTGCCTGCAGGGTATCAAAACACCCCTGCCCGGATTCTGGCCAGTCCTGCCAAGCCTGTTGAGAAATTAAAATTAAAGTTTGCAACCCCGAAAATCCGATGTAGACTTAAAGAGTCTGGAAAGGATAGGGCAACGGTGGAGACCGACCTGAGCGTTCCAGACGGATGGACAGCATTGCATGGTCGAAGATGGAGTCGGCAATCCCACTTGATTTAACCGACTCCATCATCCCTTTCGAGTTTGTTCATCCAGCAAAGCGATAAACTCAGGGAACGAAGGACGGCAATGCACAATCCTTCTTTAGTTCATAGCATAGAAACAACTGGCTCGGATATCGATGCACCTTTGTATCAGAGCATATTGAGCAAGCATTGCCGTCTTGAGTGGACAGCGAGTCAAGAATTGTATGGCCATTTTGATAAAGTTGAGTGCCGAGAACACGTTACTCAGCTGCTTGCATGCCGCACGAGAGCGTGGTTTGTTCGAAACAAAACAGATGGCTCAGTCC
>JAUVYQ010000329.1 GCA_030603035.1 Phycisphaerae bacterium
TGAACATCGGTAATGATGTTACGTTTAATCCATGCTTCGAGATCTGCCCTGGTCGGCATTTTAAGTTTTTGCGATACATGCCGTAATTCCGTGGACAGCACATTTTCAATATATGCAGACGGCAGCCCTTCTTTGGCAAGCCCCTGCCGGACGCCGTCAATAGATAACGCTCCCCGGCGATATCGATCTATCAGATCATTCTGGAGCTCGGAAGTCTCAGACAATACTTTATCATAATCTGCAATCGTGGTAAAGAAATCCACCGCCTCACGTGAATATCCAATATCCGACAATAATGTCCGCAGCTTTGCGGTGCCGATTATACCCAATTTGTATGCCGATGTTAGAGTGCTTTTCGATACTTCGGTATCAGACCCTGTATTATAAGCAAGGGTAAACTCTGTCATACCGTCGGCTTTCTCGTCATCATAACCGAGATCCATGTACGCGCGTTTTACCTGCGCCGTGGATAGGATATTTAATTTGTGCATCCGTCTAACATCTACACGGGTGTACGGATGATATGAAATCTCTTTAAGCTTGTCTCTCCAGAACGGCACAATATCAAGCGCTTTCAATAACATGTCAAGGTCACTTTCATCTATGACAGCCCTGTGAACCATTTCAAAGCCCTGACTAACGCTCGGCAGATCCCAATGTGAAGCCCAATAATTACGCGCCTGCTCATCCGGCAACCCCGCCTTAGCCGCTTCAGCCAGGTATGTCGGAGATATGTCTTCATCAAGATTAAAACGAGCACGTATCGTTTCATTATAAACCTCCCTAACAGCAAACCTTACCAGGTCGATAGGGGAAGGGAAAAATTCTGTGGCTTTCTTAAGAGCCTCTATATCTTCAGTAGTATAAAACAACGCTTCAAGATGAGTGTTAAGCGTCGGATCGTCTATCTCTCTCCGCCGCCAGATCCGGACGTAAGCTTCACCGTCCAGCTTACGTTGTGAAGCCTGAAAAATACGCTCCGACCATACCGGGTCCAGTCCTAGCTCCCTGGCGGTAGAGGTAAAATCAGCCACTCCGAGTTTACCCCGGTATCTCATCGACACAAGATCATCTATACCAGGCGCTACGTTCGGAGTGTCTGCATATGTTTGCCGAGCTCTCCCTGATATCCAGGGCGGGTATGCCTGTAACATGCTTTGAGATACAGCATTAGCGGCGAGCAAGCCGCCTATGATCGCCATAAGTGAGAGTGCCATAGTAATTACCTATCCGGTAGGATATAAAACCTTCTTAGCTAATCGTTCCGAGATCGCCAGCTGTGCTTCAACTATAGGTTCGAGGATAGATGCAATAGCGTTTACAATCTCTGCCGGCGGTTTATCTGTATCCCCGGTAATCCAGGCAATTAACGGTCTAATAAGATCGATTAGATCATTAATTGTGCCTTCTATAGCGATCCGTATCTCCTCTGCCTGGACGTGCACCCATTCAGCAAGTGCTTCGTAATTGATGGTAAGAAAATCCCGGACAGTTATATAGACCGATACCACGGCTTCTTTAAATACAGTCCATGC
>JAUVYQ010000257.1 GCA_030603035.1 Phycisphaerae bacterium
TTTTACTTGTTCGGCAGCCAAAGCGGGGAACGATTACTGTAGCTGCCATCGGTCTCTTCCACGAATAATTCATCTGCCTTAACTCGGGTTAAATGGCTGTCTGCGAATATCACGTTGACAGTTTTGTTTGGATGGCGGCCATCTATGGCATCCAGCTCGCAGCCAGGTGAAATAGTTCCTTCCAGAATTCTTTCCTTGTTAATCGCCAGACCCGGGACATAAAAAGCATCTTCTCTTCGTGGATTATCAAAATATAGGCCGGATGCATTTGAAGCGCCCCGCCAGTTTATAAGGCTGTATCCACTATCAGTTACGAGCAGCGTTTCGGCTGGTCTGCGAATCTGATTCAGGCCCAAAGGTATTCCAACAAACTCACTGCCTACGATACCCGTGATTCCCAGAGCATCCTTGCAAATGGCGCGGTTCACACCGTAATTGCCACAAAGGACGTAAGGGTCCTTTACGCTTCTGGATGGACACCAAACAACGCTGCCTTTGTCAAAGTTTTCTCCCAGAGTTTCCGCTGAGAAGTGAAACCACCACAAACCCTGTAAGTCACGGGCAGTACTTCCCGGATAGCCACCCGGAGGCATAACCTTGCCGGTGGCTGAATTGTCGAAGCCGTAGGGAAAAGTCCCGTTTTCCTGCTCGTACACGGTCAAGGCCAGTGCCAACTTCCTGAGATTTGAGCCGCAGGCGACCGCTCTGGCTTGTTGCCTTGCTGCGTGTAATGCGGGCAATAAGATAGCGATGAGCAACGCGATTATCGCTATAACGACAAGTAATTCAATGAGTGTAAAGCTGGTCCTTTTCATATCTGCCCGATTTTACCAGGATTTGTACGGAAATAAAGAGAAGAACAGTATTTCCAGATCACATTATTTGCACCCGGAATGATATCTGGGTTTTCTCGGAAAAATTTGAAAAAAAATAGGAATTGTAATCAACATCAGGCCAGTTGGTTTCGCCTTCCACAGTGTAAGTGGCTAAACAGCCGGCCTTCGCCGGGGAGATATACATGTCAGTTGCCGGGCGGTCGGAATTGCAAGTTCGGGCCGCCTATTTTATTTGCAATATAAATTACACGCCCGTATGTACTGGCTGTACCAGTTGCCACTGTCGACACATTCACCGGGATTGTATGGGTCTTCTATGCACATACACGACACATTTCCCACTAAATCATCTCCGGCGCAGCTGCCGCCGTTCGGGTCCTCCGCGCAGCCATATCGGTTCCAAAATTGATAGTACATACCGCCGCAAAGGCCGCCAATCATTTCGGAGCAAAATATTACATTGTATGTTTGAATCAGGTCTGTGCAGGAATACTTTGGGAACCCGCCAACTATTTCGCGGAGGCGGTCGTCAGCAAGCTCGATAACATTTCCTTCCAAACCAGTCAGAGGCTCATTTGAGATTAGCAGCGCTGTGCCCTCGCTCCAGTCTAAGTCAAACAGGTCAAGTTTGGTACGGTAGAAGAATTTATTGCTATCCAAGTCTATGACCCATACATATTCATCGTCGACATACTCAAGAACAACGAAATGGTTTGGCCCCGGCAGATGCAGAATCACCTGGCAAGCGTTCAAGTTCTTAAGCGTTGTGATATCGGTTTTGGCCGCAAGGCAGTAAAAACCCAACCCTTGTGCAAACTCTCGCAATTCGTAAAGATTTGTGCCTACGTTTGGCTCCTTTATCAGCTGAGCCAGTTCCTGGTCAGTAACGTGCTTACCCAACTGCCTGACAACATACTTCATAGCTATCGTTGCGCAGTTTTGGGTCTGCGTATCAACGGTCGCTGCAAGTAGAAGTTTGTCATAAAGAAGCGAATCAGTGTCAACTTTGTTGGAATAACGATAAGATAGAGGCTCTTTGGTAACTGGCGAATAGTATTCCACAAGTGCACCGATTTCATACCTAACGTCGAAAGAGTCTGTTTGAGGAGGCGTTACGCTGATGGAATTGACGTCCCAGTAGTCTTGAGTTAACAGTTCGGCTGTTTGTTTGCTGTTGTCATATCGTTCAATAAGAATAGTAGTGGGAATCCATCTGCCGGAGACCAACTCCTGATAATCTCCATAGGTTTTTACGATTGATGAACGGCCAAGGTTATTTATCGAGCAAGACAATACACGATAATTTTTCGCGGGGTCGAGTACGAAGACCATTTCCGGGGTATCTGGCCGAGTGAGTGTTAGATGTACGTGTCCTTTGGCATCGACATTTGCGGATGGTTCAGCAGCCGACAGACTCTCAAGTGTGTATATGCCATATCCCCAGGGAACGATTCCAGCGGTTAACGGACCATTGACAGCAACCGGAATATCGG
>JAUVYQ010000302.1 GCA_030603035.1 Phycisphaerae bacterium
GTCCAATGACGGCCTTCTGTATAAACATAGCCGTGACGAGTAAGAAGTTTGAGAAGCTGATGACGGATTCTTTTGAGATTGTCCTTTGCAGTTTCACGAAGCCGGGTCAGCTCTCTGGCGGCTTCCTGATGCTCATTGGGAGCATGTACCTCGGTAAGCAGTCCTGCCTTGAACATCATAAGTAATTTCCTGGCGTCTCTGCGGTCTGTCTTGACTCTATCGCCGGGCTTTCTTGGAACCAGCGATGGGGCAATGACACAGCAGCGGCAATCGAACTGCTCGATCCTTCGCTTGAGAGTAAATCCGCATACGCCGGCTTCATAGCAGAATTCGACTTTTCCCGAAGCTTGTTTTTTGATCTTATTTACCATTTTCTTGATATCCCGAACCGTATTGTTGATGGTAAACTCGATGATCTCCTCCTGGCAGGGGTAATGCAGTGCGATTTTATGCTGTTTTTTGTGTGTGTCCATGGCTACATATGTTATAGTATTTTCCATAATGGCCGGCTCCTTTCAATTGTATGCGGCTCTGTCGCCGCCAAGTGATAACCCGCGATTATCGGTGGTTACGTACCACCTGATCATATAAGCTTTATCGGCTTCTGAAGATCTTTACAATCGCAGGGCCGGTCGTTCCATATTTTCTACAAAACTGTTTTTCATTAAAATAGAAAAACGGAGAGGGCGGGATTCGATCTGCCCTCTTTTTGTAAAGTTCTCAATAACCTGATTTTACAACTTAATTCAAATGATAGCAAGGATTTAAATTCTCTGGTTGATTTACTGTTTTTGCACGGTTTTTTACTATCTCGTGATGTGTTTTGAGGGCAATTTGAGGGCAATTTCAAGGATAGCGAACATATTCTGTGCCAATTCTGGTAAAACCTGATGTTAAAGGAGCAACTGATTTTCAGTCCGACATCGGCCTTTGTAAGTATCTGTGAATATATGGTTTATAATTGCAAAATAAAGACTTATGACGCTGACCGAAGCGCAGCCGAAGCGTGAAAGAAGCTTAACCGAAGGTTATTGTTGCGCATTTTGTTGCGCACCCATCAGCTTGGGTTGATCCATCAGATTCTTTCATAGATACGAAGACGCTAACGACCAACTGGCCTGTGTGCATCCACTGCCTGAAGACCGCCCCGCTCGGACAAAAATGGCTCGAGGATGAGAACTCCGGAAAGGAGTTCTCAATCGTGACACTCAAACGGAAGGCGAGTTGCCATACAATTTTGATTCGGATGAATTTTTGTACCCCACGGGCTGGTTTAAGCACCCATTGACAGAGTCTCGCCGATTTGCTCGGCATCGTAGTCCCTATCGGCGGCCAAGCCACGTTTTACGTCTATCTAAAGGATTTCTCAAAAGAACGTGTGATGTAACTATACCCAACATGAGCAGTGGTATCGCTACGTGCCTGAATCGGGTAATTGGCACGACGGGACTTCCACCCGCTGGATTACGGCCTTGTCGGCTGCTCCCAGAGCCCTATCCTCTCGTACGCCCACATAATCCAAGGATTTGGCGTGTGCGATACAGGATTATTTCCGGTAAAAGTCACGACTTTTTGTATCTCAAGTCCAGCATTTCGGGTGCAAGGATTTACGGTTGCGAGGCCGACACTATTAGTAGTAAAGAGTAAGTGCAGTGAATTATCAAACTGATAATTCATGGTTATGGAGAACAGGAATTAGGTGACTAAGCGATTGTTCGTCCGTCGGCGACTTGCTATGGAGAGTAAGTTGCTG
>JAUVYQ010000150.1 GCA_030603035.1 Phycisphaerae bacterium
CGAAATCCTGCAAATTCTCAGCATTGTACTTTTCGAGAAAGTTCCTATTACACAAGTACTTACGAAAAACGTCTTGCAAAACGAAATTGTTCAGTTTCATAACCAATTGTTATTATTCAACTTATAATGGGACAGTAGTGAAATCTTATAAATCTTAAAAAAACCTTGCACAATAACAAAAGTCGGCTATATTGAATTGTAGACGCTGGTTTAAACCCGTGAACAAATAATAAAGGAGTTTATCATGTCTGAAAATGTGAATCGCCGCAGTTTTCTGAAAAAATCTATTATTACCTCTACAGGTGCTACATTAGGTTTGAGTCTTGGAGAGAAAACTTTATTGGCAAAAGAGCAAAAAGACAAAACCAGCCCGAATGCGAAATTGCCGCAAGGCGATATTAAAGGCCTGCCAACAGGTAAGATTGGTAATCTTAAAATTAGCAGGTTAATCTGCGGCGGTAATCTGATTGGAGGCTGGGCCCATGCCAGAGATTTGATTTACGTATCTTCGTTAATGAGAAACTATAATACAGATGAGAAAGTTCTGGAAACTTTCGAAATATGTGAAGAAATGGGCATAAATGCTTTTCTATCAGGCCCTGAGGATCATGCCGCTAGAATTATCAATAAATATTGGAAAGAAAGAGGCGGAGAAATGCAATGGATTGCAGAAGGCCACCCAAGAGTAAATGACATAAAAACTAATCTAAAAAAGTCCATTGATAATGGAGCTGTCGCAATTTATATACAGGGCGGTGTTGGAGACAAATGGGTCAAACATAAACGTGTCGACCTTATCGGAAAGGCTCTCGAATTTATTAAAGAAAATGGATTAGTGGCAGGTATCGGTGGTCATTTATTAGAAGTGCCTATCGCATGCGAAAAAGCGGGATTAGAACCCGATTTTTATATGAAAACTTTAAATAATGCGAATTATTATTCCGCTACCCCACAACAAACTATCGAATTCATGAAAAAAGTGGACAAGCCATGGATTGCTTTTAAAGTTTTAGCTGCTGGAGCCATCCATCCACGAGAAGGTTTCAAGTACGCTTTTGAAAACGGTGCCGATTTTATTTGCGTGGGAATGTTCGACTTTCAGGTTAGAGAGGATGTAATCATTGCAAAAGACATATTATCAGGGAAGATGAATAGACAGCGTCCATGGAGAGGGTAGAGAACTTATCCCGGCTTCGCCGGGGACTTTTAGCTGCCTACTTTCGCTATATTGCCCAAAATAACAAATTCCTATACTATCAAGTTTACAGTGCCGTTTCTAAAAAGTGAGTGTAACATTCTGTACATACTGTCATTCCGACCAAAGGCACGCCTTTGGCGTGCCGAAGCGGAGGAATCTATTGCAATAGCTTCGCCGAAGGCGAATCAAAAAGTTGAACTTATTTATTGGAAACGGCAATAGAACGTGTGAAAATTGCAATGAAATAGGAAAAGCAACAAAACAAGTGCGCCCAACTGGAGTAAAATAATTATCGCGCCCACGATGAGCAAGGGATAAGTACAATGAAAAAGTTATGGGTAAATGCTGTTCCATATAATAAAGAAATCACCATAGCTGCGCTTGAAAGCGGAGCTGAGGCGATGGTTCTGCCGGATGGTAAAAGTGAGACCGTCCGCGAGTTTGGCAAAATCAAAACAGTCGAAAAAAACGGTGACATTAAGCCCGGCACCGACGTCGAGTTCATCGATATTGAAAACAAAGCCGATGAAGACAAGGCCGCGGAAGTGCCGGAAAGCAAAATTATTGTGCTGCGAATGCTCGATTGGACAATTATTCCCATCGAGAATCTCTTGGCCCGGCGAGCTAAAAACATTATGGTGCAGGTTGAAACAAGCGAGCAAGCCAGGCTTATGGTCGAAATCCTTGAAAAAGGCGTTGACGGCGTTGTGCTCAAAGCCACGGATATAAACGAGATTAAAAAAACCGCCGAAATTATTCACGGTATAAGCGAAAAAATCGCTCTTGTAACAGCTACTATCACAAATACAAAACAGCTCGGAATGGGAGACAGGGCCTGCCTCGACACCTGCACGCAAATGACTGTCGGCGAAGGTATGCTCGTCGGCAATACGGCTGCAGGGTTTTTCCTGGTGCATTCCGAATCCATTGATAATCCTTACGTGGCATCTCGGCCGTTCCGCGTCAATGCCGGAGCTGTGCACGCGTATACCTTGACACCGGGCGGCAAGACGAAGTACCTGGCAGACCTGAAAGCCGGCGACGAAGTGCTGCTGGTAGATATCCACGGCAAAAGCCAAACCGCATATCTGGGCAGAAATAAAATCGAAAAAAGGCCTATGCTCCTTATCGAGGCTGAGGCTGAAGGTGAGCCGATAAGCCTGGTCATGCAAAATGCAGAGACGATTCGATTAGTCAGCCCGAAGGGTAATGCGATTTCAATCACAACCTTGAAGCCGGGCGATAAAGTGCTCGGGCATATCGAAAAGGCCGGCAGACACTTCGGTATGCAGGTCGATGAGACGCTGATAGAAAAGTAAGGACACAGAGCCGCACCCCGCTGCTTCGATTTTGCGAAGCCCCTCGGTTTGCTTCGCAATCCACAGGATGCCTCTCGGCAGAAGCAGAGGGGCAAGCAAAACGGCGGGGCCGAAACTACCCTGAACCAGTGAAGCCGTTCCTTTTTCCCCTCAGTCCGCTCGGGGACACCTTACGGTGGTGGAATTTGCGGGTTGCTGCCGGGTGTAGGTGAGGCCGCCTGCCAGTTGTCCGGGTCATTGCCGTAATCGTCCGACACCTTGCGCGCAAGCGATTCGCCGTCGCCGTCCGCCCCGGTCGGCCAGAGGTCAACTCCGCCGGGACAATCTTCAGGATGCGAACCATCACTGTAGTTGACGCGGTCGACGCGAATATAATAGCGGGTGGCCTCTACCTCGTCGCCGGGCTTTGAGAGTTGTATCTTCTCGCCGGCGTTGTTCAACCTGCCTATTACCCATTGAAAAATCTGCACGTCGCCGGGTACGCCAATATACTCCGAATTAAATGCGGTAATATCCCTCACTAAGAGAATTCGTTCGGCGGGCTCCATCGTAACGCCGAGCGGCAAATCAAAGGTGATGCCTCCATCGTCGGTGAACCGCCAGGGGACGTAGATGTGCAGCTCGTTGTCGTATTCCTGCAAAGTTACGTTCGAATCGTCGATATTCAAAAGTTCCACATATTCTGCGTCGGCATTGTTCTGTGGATGGTACATTATTTCGCTAATGACGATTGGGCCTACTTTGGGATATGCATTGGGCAGATTTGGTGTGTCTGCACTCATAGCGACAAAGTTGTAAGTGTCTGTGCTGGCCTTGTAGTACCGGCCGAACGGAACATCAGCTTGCGAAGGGCCAAACTTTTCATCTTCACTGTATCCGGTCATCAGCACGCCGTCCTGGCCTGAGTGCAGATACAGGGTTTCGCCGTTCTCGCTGAGGGCGAAGGGCACATTGCACGGGTCGGCAGGGTTGCCCAGGCCGAAGTGCAGGTCTTCATAGAAAACATAATAACCACACGGGTCAATCGAGGTGCCATCCGGAATGGTATATTTCTTTAAGTTGTCGCCGTCATCACTGAGGTACCAGCCGCCGATGTTAATCGGTTCGTCGGTGGTGTTGTACAGCTCGACCCAGTCATAGGTATATAGTACATCAGAATGTGCCAGCAGTTCGTTAATCACGACAGCGCCGGGGTTGGGAAGAACGCAGGGATCGTCGTCGCCCGGTGAGCCGCCAACGTAAGCGCTCGGCCGCCAGGCGCCCTTGGAGTCCCAACTTTCCAGATCCGAGTTGTTTGGGTCTTTTATCGTAAGGGAGTAACCAAGTCCATCCGTAATGTCGTACCAGTCGTCGTCATAGTCAAATTCGAGTATTGTATTGTTAGCATCGTCTTCGAGATTGATGGTCTCGCCGCAGTTTTCAAGGCTGCCGGTATAGACACCCGCAGCGATGTTTACCCCGCTGGTATCATACCTTGAAGCAAAGGCTGCCCGGTTCTTAACAAGCAGAAGATATTCACCAGGGCCGAGGTATAAATCATCACCGGGTACGAACGTATAGTAAATCCCATCAGTAAGTTTGACACCGTCAAGAAGAAGTGACGCACTGCCAATGTTCTTCAGCTCGACATATTCATATTCTTCCTCATTGAAGCCGCCACCGGCAGCCGGATGATACATTATCTCGGTGATTCGAAGGTATCTCTGTTGATCGCTCGGGTTGCCGGTGTAGGTGAGCGTGTCAACAAGGTTATTATTAGCATCCAGCAGATTTATAGTCTCACCCCAACTGGAAAGATGGCCGCTGTAATTACCCTGAACAAACAGGCCTTCGCCTCCGGTCGGACTGCTTAGTCTCGCTCTAAAGGCGTTCACATCTGGCGAAACATAAAGTGTGCCGCCGCTTAGGATGACGGTGCCTGGCTGGAATGCATATTCCACACCGCCGGTCAGCGTCCATCCGGATATATCAATGGCAGTATCGCCGGTATTAATCAGCTCGATATATTCGTGGTCCTGATTTGCCGAGGCGGGACTGAACTCGATCGCCCCGAATCGGATAACCGGATTGGCGTGCTGTGCGCCCGGAATCAAACCACTGCCTGATGGCCCATATGTTTCATACAACGTGTTACGGCGGGCCGGAAAGAAGCCTTTTAGGCCGCTTATGCCACCGGCGATGTTGACGTGGGGATACACCGGCGCAGCCAACTCGTCCACCCGCTGCTCGAACTTCAGTTCATTGACAGGCGTTCCGGGCGACTGTAGTAATTCATCCATTAGAGTCCTGAGATGCCTCAGGTACATTTCCCGCGTTTCCGGCAGGTTGAAGATGACATCATACAGGACATTCCATGCCTCGCAGACGTGTCCTCCCTTCGGGAAGGGATGCGCCTCGTCGCCAAAGAAGGGATGCTCCACGTACTCACCACCGAGGAACACTCCTATGCCATAGGTAAAATCCATGTCCCACGGCAGGATTGACCATTCACCGCTGCCGTCGCTGTCGCGGTACATATAGAAGTTCTTCCATATCCTGTCAACGTTCGTGTGGATGACATTTACAGCCAGGTAATTGATGATTTCTGGCACGTTTAAGTTGTCGAAGACGAACCGTTTTCGAGCCTCCTCAGATGGGGCATTTAGCCCGTCGACCAGGGCCTCCAAATCGGACCAGTCTTCCTCCAAGCGTGTCTTCTTCTCTACCTCTGTTCCGACAGTTATGTCGCTTAGCGTCGCATACAACGGACCAGGGACAACCCACTTGTAAAGCGCACCGTCCGGGTCCATCCCGTTACGCTCCAAGAAGTCTTCATCCGGCTGCTCGACAAAGATTGCCACACGCTCAGAGCCACCATTGAGCAATACCAGCATGAGGAACGAATCCGATGCCGGAACACCGGCATTATGATGCGTATCAAAGGCCAACGTCTGACGCACGTACGCGTCGTCCCAACCATGCACATTGAGATTGAACTCCCCGACTCGCCCCAGATTGTCCGAAGCCCGGAACTTATGGCACTTGTTAAAGATGAATTTGTGGGGGGGCGGGTCAAAAGCGCCAGCCCCCATGGAGCCGCGAACGCGGACGAAAATATTGTCGTAAAACTCGCCGTTGTAGCACACCGATGCCCGGGTGCCCGAGCGCGTCTTGGCAGCAGCCGGATCATCAGTGAACCAGTAGAGGATCGGCAGCTCGCTGGTTATGGTGGGGTCGGCGATCATGGTCCCAAAATACTCAGGCCACTGCTTGACGCCAATCAAATCCAGGGGCAGAGGAGCGCGGTTCTCGTTGCCTTTTACGTCGGTTGTCTCGATGCGATAGCGCAACATCTGGCGGGGTGTCGCCAGGCCCGGTGCAATGGCTGCGCCATAGACCCCTTCGGCGGGCTGACTGTCGCTGTGAGCGCCGTCATCAGACATAGAAACAGCGGCCTCTTATTCGCCCAGCAGGATAAGGACGAAGTTGATGAAGGAACTGGTAGGCATCCATTGATGGATTTCG
>JAUVYQ010000098.1 GCA_030603035.1 Phycisphaerae bacterium
AAATCTAAAAATCTAAAAATTTTTTATCTCCTTTTCTCACAATGACTTACTCCTGTTTATCCTGTCAAAAAAGCCCGAATTTTCGACTCAAACGCGCATGTTCGCCCAATAGTAGAGAGACAGTACAATTTGAAATTTGAGATTTGAAATATGAAATTATCTCTTCACGCTTCACGCTATACGCTAAACCCTAAACCCTATCCGCTCTACGCTATCCTCTGCCCTCTACATCTGTCGAGAGTCCTCTACAAATCACCCCCTTTTTATGCAAAACAAACCCAATTTGCTGGATGCTCAAATGAACGTAAATCTATATAATACAACGGATTATGAAAATAAATGGCAGCGGAAAGTCCGAAAAAACAAACCCAATTCAAACCCAATCAAAGCCAATCTCCGAAAAGCCAAAATGAATGTAAACTCACTTATAACAAAGGATTACAGAAAAAAAGATGATTTCACAGTCCGAAAAAACAAACCCAATTCAAACCCAATTTCCGAAAAGCCAAAAATGAACTTAACCTTATATGTTATAGAAGATTATGAAAATAAATCCAATTGGAAGCTTCAAGAAAACGAACCCAAAACAAAGCCAATTTCAAACTCGAAGCGAAGCGGAGATCCCTACGGGTGAGCTTCTCGGAATCCTCAAACCGGGAACCAATCAAACCCAATCCCCCCGCAGCCTTTTTTGTTTGTTAAGGTATTTTAATCTTGTAATCGGGCAAGCTCGTCCTGACACATCTTCAATTGGCCGGGGTCGGAGAGCTTTTTTGCTGCGGCCTGCAAATGCTTTACCGCCGGCTCCGGCTTATCGAGATAACGTGAATACAACAGGCCCAGCATCAGCTCCACCTGCTCGGCGTATTCGTAGTTGCTGTAATGAGTTAAAAACTTTTCGTAGGCCTGTGCCGATTCAGCGTGTTTATTGTCGCCGGCAAGCTGATTGGCGATATCCAGCAGATACTGGCGAGGCAGAATCTGCTCACTATCGAGCCTTGTTAGCTCCAGATACAACTCGGCTGCGGCCGGCAAATTACGCTGGGCAATCCGGCTGCTAATTCCGTTACGAAGCTCCCTTGTTTTCTCCTCCAGCTGCTTCTGAGCGTCTGTTTTGACCTCTTTTACTTTTATCTGCCTGGCTGTTGCCCGGCCGGTAAACGGGTCGTAACCGCTCGAGACGGCATCGCGATACTGACGCCGCCGATTCCAGCGTTTTATCATCGCCCATAAATCAAAGCTGCTGCCTGCAATCAGGCCGGTTGCAAGCAGGCCCAACACAGCGAGAATGCCGAAAGCATAACCGGACAGATGTGCATCATAAGCAACATTGGGAATGCGTCTTTCATATATATTGTCCCAGAAAATCAACTTAAAACCGATAAAATATAAGGCAGGAATTTCCATGGTACCAATAAAAAAGAACAGCCAGTAAAAAACCGTAAGCAGGGTCTGGGGAAACAAGACAAAATATGCTCCGGTTACGGCAGCAACGGCGCCGCTTGCTCCCAGAGTGGGTATAGGTGAAGACAAATGGAGGACTGTATGACCTATACCGCTGAATGCGGCACCGGCCAGATATAAACAGAAATACCCAATATGGCCGAGTTTGTCGTTGACATTGCGGCCAAAGACATACAAAAAGAACATATTACCTAAAATATGCCAGAAGTCTCCGTGCAAAAACGCGTAACTTACAAGCTGCCACAGACGAAGTTCACTGGGGGTAAGCATAAAGCGCGCAACCCACGGTCGAAATACCAGACCACCTTGGGGGGCTACCTGTAATTCCAGTAAAAAAATAATCGCATTGACAATTATCAGGGCGTAATTTGCGTATGGCGTCCGCCGAAGCCGAATACTTGTCCGGATGGGTAATACAAAAAGCATAATAACTCAGCTACCAGTTTTAGGGCGATTAAGCTCAAAGGCTGGCTCATTGTAATGGCAAAAAGCGGCCGTGACAAGACATAAAAAAATAGGACGGCAAACGCCATCCTGTCTGGTAAAACCAGGTTACAAACAGTTTTTCTCCCCCACGGAAAACATCAAGAGCCGGCACGATTATTTGCGTCCCCCCATTTTGGGTTCGCAAAATGGCAGCCCTGTAGCAACCAGCTTCCCCCCAGCCGGGTCTTCATCTAATAAAAATATAAGAATAAAACGATGCAAAGCCAAACATTCCAGCAAAAACCCTTTATTTTTTGCCGGAATATTGTTAATCAATTGTATTTGCAATCTAATTTTTCAAAGCAAGAGAGATGCACGAAGGGAAACACATGTTCAGGAAAGAGGTGAGTATGAAAAAAACGACACAATGGATGACAACGGGTTTGCTTTGTCTGTTTGCAGCGGCAATGGCAGTCGGTGCGCGCTTCTGCCAGATTGGAACCAACCGACCACTTTTCTGTGGCCGCGACGGCAGGATAAAGTACCGCCTAACCGAGATTGAACACGAGCGACGAACCGGCTATGCGAGGTACGGCTATTGGCCGGCAGTCCTGCTGGCCAGGGACTACCCCGCCTGGCAGAAAAAGTGGGCCCCGAAAGAGAACGTGCTCAAGAAGTGAGCATCGGAAAACGGATTTGATTGGCGAGCAGCACAAATGAACAGTAGAGTTCTAAAAAAACGCCTTAAGGCGATTCGCCGCCGGCTGAATGAAAAGAAGATAAATTGCCTTATAGTAACAAAGCCGGCCAATGTAACGTATACGACGGGCTTTTTGGGAGATGATAGCTGGGCGGTAATTACTAAAGGCCGAGTTTATCTCTTAACCGACAGCAGATACACCGAACAGGCGCAAAAAGAATGTTCGTGCTGCAGGATAGTCCAGCGAGTCGATTCCCTGGCCCAGGCCGTAGCTAAACTGGTAAAAAAACTAAAATCCGTGTCCGCTTCTGGCGGAGTAACCGTTGAAAAATCCACCGCGCTTGCTGATTTTGAGGCGGTTAAGAAAAACGTTAAGGCCCGGCTTAAATCAGTTGCGAATATTATCGAATCCGTTCGCAGCGGTAAGGACAGCAGCGAAATTGCTGCTATCAAAACCGCCGGTTCAATCGCAGCACAAGCCCTTAAACAAACCCGGCGATACATCAAGCCGGGCATAACCGAAAACGAATTGGCTGGTATGCTCAATTTTCAAATTCGCAAGCTGGGGGCGACAAATAGCTTTGATACAATCGTTGCTTTTGGCCCCAATGCCTCGCGACCTCATCATCAGCCGGGTAGAAAGAAGCTCAAACAAAAAGATACCATCCTGATAGACTTCGGGGTCAAATACAAGGGCTATTGCAGCGATATTACCAGGTGCTTTGCGGTTGGCAGGCCGACTACTTTTTATAAAAAGGTCTACGATGTCGTCGAGCAGGCGCAGGCCGCTGCGATAAAAATAGTGAAGGCCGGAGTTGAGATTAGCCGGGTCGATGCCGCTGCCAGGGAGGTGATTGGCAGCAGCGATTTGCCTGTTTACGGCCACGGGACGGGACACGGCCTGGGCCTGGAGATTCACGAATTGCCTTTCCTCAAAGCCGACGGCAAGGGAAAGCTCAAGGCAGGCCAAGTCATAACAATTGAGCCAGGCATATACATCCCAGGCAAAGTGGGCGTGCGAATAGAAGATGATATTCTCGTAACCCAGACCGGATGTAGGATATTAACCTGCAATTGTCCACATTCGCCTTTACTGTCTGGCTGAAAAGGGCAAATATTTGTTTGCCTGCCAGAAGCAATAAGCTATAATAAAAGCAGTTCGCCAGGGGTGGCCTACAACGCTGTGGGTCTGAGAAAAACCCCTTTGAACCTGATCAGGACAATCGCCGAAAATGATTAGCCACGAAGACACAAAGTCACAAAGAAAATTTGAAAGTAAAAAAATAAATATAATTGAATTTTAGTATCTTTGTGTCTTGGTGGTGGAAATACGAGTCCGGCGGATATGCCTGCGTAGGGAAGCGTTTTTGGATTGATTATTGATTATTTTCTATTGACTATTTTTAGCGTTTGTCAGCCATCAATTCCTGTAAATCACTCCCTGGCTTTTTGATTTCTGGTTTATTCTCTGTGCCCTTTGTGGCGAAAAAATAAAAGGAAAGAACAATGGCAACACAATTACAAATCGCACGAGCCGGAACAATTACCGACCAGGTCAAATTTGTCGCCAAGACCGAAAACCTTGATGATGGGCTTGTTCGCGATGAGCTTGCCGCTGGGCGACTGATAATACCTGCGAACAAACTGCGTCTGAAAACTAATCTGGCGCCGACCGGTATAGGCCGGGTGCTTACCACAAAGGTAAATGCGAATATCGGCACAAGCAGCGTTCGCTCTTCGGTAGAGGCTGAAATCGAAAAAATGCAAACCGCTCTGTTTGCTGGCACTGATGCGGTTATGGATTTAAGTACCGGCGACAACCTTGACGAGACCCGCGAGAGATTGCTGGCCCGGTGCCCCGTACCCTTCGGAACAGTGCCAATCTATCAGGTCATAGAAGGCAGAAATGTCGAGGACATAGACAGCAAAATAATCCTCGAGGTTATCGAAAAACAGGCCAGGCAAGGTGTCGATTTCTTTACCATTCACGCCGGCGTATTAAAAGAGCATCTGCCCCTGCTCGAGAAGCGAGTTGCAGGTATCGTCAGCCGGGGCGGAGCACTACTGGCCAAATGGATGCTATATCACAACAAGCAAAATCCTCTGTATGAAATATTCGACGATTTGTGTGACATATTGGCCGAGTATGATATCTGCTTTTCTCTCGGTGACGGCCTGCGTCCGGGTGCAATCGCAGACGCCACCGACCAGGCACAAATCGCAGAATTAAGGACCCTCGGAGAGCTTACACAAAGAGCGCAGGAAAAGGGCTGCCAGGTTATGGTCGAAGGCCCCGGCCACGTGCCGTTTGACCAGATACAATACAATATGGAAATCCAGCAGCAAATTTGCCGCGGTGCTCCGTTCTACGTCCTCGGCCCGCTGGTAACCGATATCGCAGCTGGGTACGACCATATAACGTCGGCAATCGGCGGGACCGCTGCCGCCTTTTACGGCGCATCGTTTTTGTGCTATGTAACGCCGAGAGAGCATCTCGGCCTACCGAACGCCGATGATGTCCGGGCCGGCGTAATTGCAGCAAAAATCGCAGCCCACGCCGCTGACATTGCTCGTGGCTTAAAAGGTGCTACTGAGCAGGATAAAAGACTGAGCATTGCACGGACCAATCTGGACTGGAAAACGCATCTGGCCGAATCGCTCGACCCCCAAACAGCCGAGAGAATGCACCGCGAGGTTTGCAAGGAAATTGGTGCAAAGGAATTACCCTCCGCCGATTACTGCTCAATGTGCGGCTGGCAGTGGTGCAGCGTCAGGATAAACAAAGAAATCCGAAAACATATAGCGGATAGATAATAGCATATAGGATTGAACATACGGTTGCTACTGTTAACGTATAATTACCATAAGAACTTGCAGTTGTGATGTTTACGAAAAGCTAAGAATTTTTGCTATTCCTAAAATACAACCAAAAGTACAACTGTTTTGCATTTAGCTCGCTACAAGATATGTGCGGGATTCTTCCAAGCAAACGGACAGAGTTATTGAAAACAGCAGGAAGTATGTAATTTAAGAAAAAACTTAAAGTTGCTATTAAGGTTTGTAATGGAAATCGCCCGTCACGGTCCCATAATTAGACTGTTTTTTCGACGACAAATGGTTTTAAGCTTGTATTCTGGGCAAAAAAAATGATATAATTTGTTTTCAATCTTAGAGCTGGTTTTTGGACTTCTAAGTGAGTTTTTGCCTTGCGAATTACGGAGTATTGGAGGTGAGAAAATTACTCATCAGTTTGGTTTTCATTAACATACAAAAAACTTTGTTTGAGGAGATTTAGCGATGAAACATTCATATTTCTTTCTTATAGCAATGATTTTAATCTTGAGTTTAGCTGGTAAAGTATTGGCTAATTCGGCTCCGGTAGTGAGTAATGTGACTGCCAGCCAAAGGAGTGACGATTCTAAGCTGGTTGACATCTATTACAATCTATCCGATGCCGACGGGGACAGTTGTACAATCTGGGTGGCGGTAAGTAATAATGGAGGAGCAAGCTGGCGAGTACCGGCAAGAACGTTTACCGGTGATATAGGTTCGAACGTTACGCCGGGGATTAATAAATCCATCGTCTGGGACGCTGGCGCAGATATGCCGGGCAAGGTTGGCGATTTTAAGGTTCGGGTCTATGCCGATGACGGCAATGCTCCGGAATCGATGGTACTGGTTCCTGCCAGCTGGTTTCCTTATCAGAATGTAGATTGGGTTTATGTTGACAGCTTCATGATGGGCAAGTTCGAGATAACAAATTCACAATATGTTCAGTTTCTTAATAATGCCGATCCGAACGGTGACCATTGGATTTCAAATATGGAGATTGACCGGTATGGTGACCCCGGCAGCTATACATATGAGGTTCATGATGGTAAAGAGAATTATCCAATACGTTATCCCAATTTTTATGATGCCGAAGCTTATTGCACCTGGTTGAGCGGGCAAACCGGCCTGACATACCGTTTGCCGAGTCACCACGAATGGGAAAAAGCTGCCGGTTGGGACCCTGTTGAGCCGCATTATTACACTTATGGTTTTCATCAGGATACTATTAGTTGCTCATGGTGTAATTATAACAATTGTTACGGCGGTCCTTTGCTAGTTGGAAGCTTTAACGGTACAGGCGGCAAGGAGAACGCGAAGAGTTATTATGGCTGTTATGATATGAGTGGTAATGTTCGGGAATGGACAACAGAAGTGGATGGCAGCTATCGGGTTATTCGCGGCGGCTTCTGGGGCCACGATGCAGCAAGCTGCGCGGTTACCGACCGTGGCACTAGTGATCCATCGGATCACAACAACACCGTAGGATTCCGTCTCGTCCTGGACTTGGATTAACCCTTTGTACTTTGTTCTTTTACCCTTTGAGGTGCAGGGGCGAAGCCCCTGCTCGATAGAAAAATGAAAATATATGTTATTAATAAGATATTCGTAATATAGTTATGAATAGAAAAAAGATACTTCTATCGTTATTTCTAGTATCGGTGCTGTCATTATCACCGGCTTATGCAGATTTCGATTACGCTGACTCGGCGGAATTTCCGCTCGATTTATTGTCTTTCCCCTTGGGTGGAGCATACGACTATTCCGACAGCTCACAGTTTGGCCTTGATTTATATCCGGTCAACCGCGGCTGGGCAGACTCCAACTCGTTTCGAGGTGTGACCACTGAGCTAGTAGTTGTGATTACCCATGGCTACCGATTGAATGGTAATCTTCCCAACTGGCCTCTGACAATGGCTCAGGCAATTAGAGTAAGAGCCGGTGGGGGAAAAGTTATGCTATATAATAAGGCCACCGGGATTTTTGAAGTTCAGCAACCCTCCGATAACTACGGGATAAAGGTACTTGTTTTCGACTGGGCAGACGAAAGCAATCAGGACCATTACGGGCACTCCGAGGCTGCAGGAGATGCGCTTTTCGCATCATTAATTATGGGTCAGCAACGGGGGAACTTTGCTCTTGAGAGCTTACACTTTATAGGCCACAGCCGCGGTTGTGTAGTCAATAGTGAAGCGATTGAAAGGTTGATTGCTGCCAGTTACTCTATTAACCAGATGACGATGCTAGATGCTGTTGATGCAGGGTGGTGGCAATCTTTCTTTTGCGATGACTATGATGTCAATCCAAGTTTAGGTAATATTGGTTTTGTGAGTTGGATTGGAATTGATTGGGCGGATAATTACTGGAGCGACGATGGGGGGTTGGATGGTAGGGATCTTCCTGGAACTTATCCTACATATCTTGGAAATAGTATCAATCATTCGGAGGTTCATGAATGGTATTTAGGTACTATTGATTTAGTCAGTGGAGAAGAGGAATGGTATGGTGGCACATTTCCAACTCGAGAAGAGGGTGGTTATTATTACTCTCAAATAGTTGGAGGTTCTCGGCAAGCGGTTTCAGGAGAACAAATGCCAATAGCATTTACATTTGAATCAGATGGGATAGTTAACGGTAATTTTAATCGAGGGCCAATGTGGCCTAATTCTTTACCATTTCCAGGTTGGGAGAGTCACGAGGGCGGTGGCCCGGGGCATTTTGATAGCCAATACCTTGAACTGGACTTAGGAAACGAGTGGAGACGGCATAATCGATTTTATGTGCCTGAAGATGCCGTTAGGCTTTCATTTTATTACGATGTGACAACAGCAACGAGTACAGACGATGAACTTGTAGTTTATATAGGAGAGGAAGTATCAGGCAATATTCTTGGCACTGTTCCGTTGAATTCTGAGCAGGCTGGCTTTGAAACCTTCACGATACCTTTCGAAAAACGAGGAACCGTTCAAACAATTACATTTAAAATTGATTCTGCGGGCAGTGTCGATTCCCAGATCCGGATTGATGACGTCCAAATAGGTCTTTGCGATACACTTTGGCGAGCAGATTTTGACTGTAGTTATAATGTAGATTATGTTGACCTGGCGTATTTAACCCAACGTTGGCTTACAGAAGTTTGGCTTGGTTCAAATCAGGGTAACAAATGGGGTGGGTGTAGATATATAACGATTCCTGCCGATGTGAGGGGTAAGAGTAACAATTAACATTGCCCTTCAATCGAAAGGAATCGATATGATTACTAACAACATCGGCAGAATTGCTTCTGAGCAACAATTTTTCTCCCAAACAAGAACTTCTCTCGCAACTTCTCTTGGGCCAACAGAGAGAAAAACACTTTCGCTGCAAGTGCTCACGCGGAGCGAACCGGTCAGCCATCTGGCCCAGAACCACGGCGTCAGTCGTAAATTTCTCTATCAGCAAGCCGCAAAGGCTTCCGACGCCCTTGATGAAGCCTTTGCACCATCAACCGACAACGACAGGGTACTCTTTTATCTACCAGTCACAAAAAACTGGATTCGTCAGTTTGTCCTGGCCCTGATACTGATCTGCCACAGCAGCTTCAGAGGTATACTTGAACTACTCGAAGCGGTATTTGACTATAATAAACTCAGTCTGGGCACGATTCATAATATTGTCCGGCAGGCTGTACAAAAGGCCAAACAGATCAATGGTGCTCAGTACCTCTCTGGGATAGATGTAGGCATCTCAGATGAAATCTTCCAGGCCAGACAGCCCGTGCTGGTCGGCATGGATGCCAGGTCCACCTATTGCTATCTGCTCTCAGCCGAGAATCAGCGAGACGAAACCACCTGGGGCGTACACTTGTTGGACTTGGCTGCACAGGGACTCCATCCGGATTATACCATCGCTGATGGTGGCAGAGGCCTTCGGGCAGGACAAGCCGCCGCCTGGGACGATGTGCCTTGTCACGGCGATGTGTTCCATGCCGAGCGTGATCTCGGCAAGCTTGCCTTTTTCCTTGAGAATCGTGCTGCCGGATGCACCACAATGCGTCAAAAGCTTGAACGCAAAATGAATCGGGCCAAAAACAAAGGCAAAGGCAGACCACTTTCAAAGAAACTGGCCTATGCCCGTCAGCTCGAGGAGCAAGCTATTGAGTTGGCTAAAAATATCCGTATTCTGGCTGATTGGACACAGAACGACATCCTCTCACTTGCCGGCCCCGATATTGAGAGTCGCCGGGAACTCTATGACTTTGTTGTCGAAGAAGGACGCACGCTCGAATCTCTTTGTCCGTATCGCATTAGTCCTGTTCTTCGGATGCTGGAAAATAACCGGGACAACCTTCTGGCTTTTGTCGGCATTCTTGACGAAAGG
>JAUVYQ010000173.1 GCA_030603035.1 Phycisphaerae bacterium
ACATGCGGCCTCCGTCAAGAGCAAAATACCAGATGTGGGGGTCAGATTGGTGCCGACGGCTACCGAACGGACGCTGAGCGAGCAGCCAGGGCCTTGATTCAAGCTGATAAGGGCATATATGACGTGGTCAACAAGACAATCACTCCAGGACAAAGAATTTTCAACAAAATTTAATCTGGAGGTCAAGAAAAACACGTGGCCTCAACGGGTGCAATGAGGCCGGTGATTTTCAGGTCTTATCCGAATCGATGCCGTTTCGATAAATTCACCCCGCCGATGGAGCAAGTGACATGACCGTGCTGTTCGGGCGTGGAAGTTGTCATCGGCGGGGTGACGGGCCTGTCGTTTAGGCACGTTGAAGGCCAGCAAAATCCGCAGCCAAAAAAATAAAGAACGCGATGTAGTCTCGCATCATTAGCCATGGCCGCAAGGATTTTAGGTGACATAAGCAAATTTCGGAATTAATATTACTGCTTGCCAACCGAAATTTGCGTTGTCACCGGCTGGCCTGATTAAAATAGTCTTGCCGAGCTTCGAGGCCACAAAAGATTTTCGAATAGACACAGAGGGAGCCATTCAAATGTTAGCCACTCCAACCAAGGTACATCACTGAGGAAGTTGAAATCGGGCATAGAGTGGATATGGAAGCGTACGAAGCCTCACAACAAGCCGGAGGCAAGCTTGCGAAGACGTAGGCCCTGACCGACCCGAGGGAGCACGATGGTTCCGTTTCGCGACCGAGAGGGAGAACCGACGATGGAGGCCAGGGGACGCTTTTTTCCCCGGCCGAAGAGGAGGGAACCGATGGCCCGAGTTTTTTTTTATCGAAAGTCTTTTATAAAAAAATAAAAAAAACGAGGGCCAGCGGCCAAAGGGAAGAACAAAGAATATTATTTTATGGAGTGTTGAAAAGAAATTGTACGGAAAAAGTTGTGTACGAGGGTAGCATTGGTAGCGATGATTTTTTTAACGGCTTAGAATTGATGTGACGATGGCGATTTCTTTATAATGCTGATGAATGTACAAAATGAAGCAACATTTTACTTGCTATGTCACGATGGCGATATCTTTTTTAGTTCCAGGAGCATATATTTGATGCGGTTTATTCCTCCTTTTTTGTATATCGGGTTTTTCCTCGGAAGGATATCGCAAAACCATCGTGATAACAGGAAGTTTTTCGCTGAGGACCTGTAAGCACAATTTGCGTAGGTGGACTAAACAGAAACGTGAAGTTATGCAGATTGTGAAAATTTGGATCATAAATGGATCCGTTTGGGGTAAATTTGGTTATTGGGCTGGAATCGAGGATTTGTGCGCAGATCATAAAACCTGGCCCGGGAGCTGAGCGTTTTAGATCATAAGGCCAGGACCGGCTTCGAAGGGCAAGTCCATATAACAAGAAATCAAGTCCTCGGAGTGAATCCTCGAGTACCGGGTAAGGTGCGAATTCTCCTGTGAGTAAGGTCATCGCGTCCCCAGGCTTTGAGACTGGTAAGGGATTTATCACCGGTTTTTTTATTCACTTTTTTACGTGATTTTGTCATTGAATGTACCCTCAATGATTATGGAACGATTGTAATTAAGCCGGAAGTTTTACAGATACCACCGGCAAGATTTTGAAGCTGGGTATCGAGCACACGAAGTTGAATCGTAGCCGCGGCCGGGGGCCAGGGGGCCGCGAACTGATAACGTGCATGGGTGGCATCCGTCCAGCTCTGGAATGCACCGAAATAGGGAATGGAATCGGCGATGACTTCTACGTTGATGTCACCAGGCGTCAACGTTTGATTCATCGCTTCGCTGAATTCCAAATCGATATCGACAATGAACGGAATCGGGAAAATTATTGCAGCCCCGATCACCGTTGGCCTAAGCGGCACAAAAGGTATCTGCCTGGAACGGTTGTGAAAGCCTCCCATCTGCTCGCATGATACGAGCGTATACCCATTGGTGTTGTCCCTCGGCCATGGCAAAGACGGCAGTACCGGCATGGGGTTCAACCGGGCCACCCGGATCAATACCAGCAACTGAGCCGATAAAACGCCATGGTCCACCGAAGAAATTACGCTGAGCGTTTTGTGGTTGTCCCTGGAAAAAGAACATGTACGCTGCAGTTTCGGTAGCCCAATCCATAGTGTCATCATAGGCTAAGGTCAAAACCTGAGTTGCTTCCGACGCAGTGACTGCAAAGGTCGGGTCCTGGGCAGGAATCTCAAAGACGGTAGGACCAGCCGAGATTAGAGGATAAGGAACCATTTTAGCAATGAGGTTCGAACGGATGAAGTGATTGTACCCGGTAAGGTACATGGTTGCTCCCAGGCTATCGACCATAGCAACTGAGGAACCGTACAAATTCCAGGCCGTACGTTGGACAGCGGTCAGGCTATTGGCCCACATATCAGCTAGGAAAGCGATAGACGTACGAACTAATACCTGGCGTGCCGTGTTGGGGTTGATGGGCGAGGTCCTGGCACGGACGTACGGTCCATAGTGGTTGCGGCTGAAGGTGTTTGCACCAATGGATCCACGACCTTCAAGAACAATACCACCAAATTTAACTTTGAGGAAACAGGCCAACGAGTACATCCAGGTTGGAGTCAAAGCTTTCCTCTGGTTGCGAATTTGATTTTCCATAACTGAGCTCCTTTAATAAAAAAAAATCACGGATGTCACCGGTACGCCCGGAACTACCGTGATTTCGATTGATGCGTTACATTACAAGAGAACGAATCAATCATACGAAAAAGGGCAGGCCACATGCAAACGAAAAATAAAAAAATTTTCCGGCATGCTTGACCCTGAAGTTAAAAGGTCAGAAATTTAACGTTGGTTCGTTGATACAAATCTGTGAATTTTTGGACTTCGAAGCCAAAGGCAGAGCCGAAAAGCTCGTAAAAAAGCTTACCAGGTGAACCGAGGCCAAAGGCTGTGATAATATCGGTGACCTGTTGGTTCCACCAAATGGTTCCAAAGCCAACTGAGCCGGCATAGGCTAAGATACAGGCTGCTTGGAGATTGGTGAACGTGGAATATTCAGCTTGGCATGGACGTGCTGTGCCAATGAAAAAAGAGAAGCCACCGGTATCGAGTAGGCGAAGCTGGCTGCCACCGGGGCCAACAACGTCGGCATGGTAGTCAGGCTTCCAAACGGATCCATCGGAAATCCAAAGGCAGTCGATAGTTGCTGATTGCTCCATTTTGAAAATTTCTCCGTTTGGGGGATCGTTTGGACCGACCCCGCAACCAACGATATCCCAGAACATGGAATAGATGAATTTGGGAGTTTCACCGGTGGGCCAGAGTGCAGGGGTACACGAACCGCAATCGCGACCAAATTCAATCGGTGGCTTTGGTATTCGCTGACCCAATGGATTCTCCAATCTCAATGACTTTATCTGGTACTTGAGTCATAGGTAGACCAGGCTCGATGATTTGTTGGCAAATAAATTTGTGGCATTCATCGAGCAAATCTATGTCACGTTGAATGTGATTGAGAAGTTTTGGTTGCATAGAGGTGGTCATCCCAGCCCGGACGAAATGTACGGCCCTGGCGAGGGCCCTAAGATGTGAGTCGTTTACTGTAATCATATTTTCTCCTGAATGATTTGGTGGGTACATTCGGTTTTTTTCAAAGTGCTCGAAATCACTTTCTACGACCTGGCACACTTTTTTTGAATTCATCACGGCGGCACCCAGCTTTCTGAATAAATCTGCTCGAGCATGTCAACATCTGACAAATCACAGACGTGCCTGCCCTGGGACCTGGCTTCCTGTCTGTAACAATTGATACCATCCAGGAGTGGTTCCTTGTTTGACCAGGCGTTATAGATTTGATGGCAGGTGACATCTGTCTTGCGATTCGACATGACCATTGACCAGCTGCCAACACTGGACCACAAATCCTTATCCTCGAATTTAGGGGGACGTAGGGATACTGCACGGCCGGTACCCCACGTCCCACAGATGCGGCGGCCGTGCATAACGGATACCAATTCTACGGCATGGTTCAACGTAAGGCCATGCAGGGGTCCTGGCTTAGCCGCATATCGAGCAACCTCGAGGGCACAGCCCTCGGGATCCTTAACCGAACGAATATCCGTAATCATAGAATCGCCGGTAACTGACAGCCAGAGATGTCTAAGGTGTGCCCTGGGGAAATACTTGCCGGTTACCACGAAATGTATATGCGGGTGCCATTCTTTGGTTTTTGGCGATTGCTTGATTTGGAAAAACCAAACTCCACCGGTAACGATGTCCCTGAAGTCCTTCAATTTTCGCAGCTGCAAAAAATATCGGTAAAGGTCGGTGACTTGATGAAAGAGGGGCATGTCACGGTGTTTCAAAGTCAGGGTCATAAGCTTGGGATACTTCTGGACCTGCAGCCAGTCAGCGACCGAATGACCGATATAGTTCTTGCGGGATTCGGCACATACCGGGCACCAACGAAGGTGACATGCGTTCGAGGCAATTCGAATTTCGCCGGTTTCGACCTGCCTGGTAAACCAGGCGTTTTGACGACATCCGGACAGGAGCTCAGCTTTCGAGCGACGGTCCGGGTCATCCATGAAGTCGTAAACGGACCACGCTGCCTCGAATTCATCTTGATGTGTTTGTCTTCTATAGTCGCCATAGCAGGCGTAGTCGGACCGGAGGACAGATGTTTCTTTGTTATGAACTTGAGAAGGATGGGCCGTCATGATTCGTGCGATCCTGCCAAAGTCGTAACCTTGTTACCTGCGTTCAAAGCAGGTTCCGGCCGGTCCAGTTCCGGGCCTGGCTGACCAGACCGACCGGAGCACGTGCTCACAGGGTGTCGAGCGCTCGGGATGTGCTTCCACAGAGCCCTATATTCTCGACATAATCACAAATATCGACAACATGTG
>JAUVYQ010000014.1 GCA_030603035.1 Phycisphaerae bacterium
AAATTATGGAAACGGGGGCTACTAATTTTTCTCTCCGTAAGGAGTCCCAAGGACTGCGTTTTCGGTGTTTTCGGCGTTTAATCGGGGTTTCCGAGTGAAAACATCCGTGTTTTCGCCGGCGTCGGGAACCTTCGCATCCTGCTGCGGTTTTCCTGGCTGATTCGGTAAAGATGGACGTCCCAGGGTCCGAAACTATCTTTGAAGACGCCATTCTTCGAGAGGATTGTTCGATTCCGGCCCCGCCCTTCGGAGGGGCTGGACGAAGCAATCTCGGACTTTCGATGAGTTGAGATTGCTTCGCTTCGCTCGCAATGACATTTCTTAATAGATCCCTCGACTCCGCTGCGTTTCGCTCGGGATGACAATATTTTTACCCCTCCCTTACGGTCGAGGCTCTGTGGGATACTCGATGCTGGATGCTGGATACTCGATGCTCGTGGAGCTAATTCTAATAGATTCCTCGGCTTGGCGAAGGTGAGCGTCGCCGTACCGGCGACGGCTAAACGACCCCCAAATAAATTTGGGGGGATTAATTGCAAAAATTTCTATTGCAAAAGCTGCTAATGTTGTTAGAATGCAGTGTTTGAGGTATTTCGGAGCTTGTAGTTATGAAAAAAGAGATACATCCAAAATACGATAAGGTGATGGTTCGCTGCGGCTGCGGCAACATGTTCGAGACCCGCAGTACCGCCAAAGAAATCCACGCGGAGATATGCTCGATGTGCCATCCGTTCTATACCGGCAAGCAGAAATATGTCGATACCGCCGGTCGAATAGAGCGATTCCAGAAGAAATACGGCACAAGTTACATCAAAGCGGCCCCATCTTCCAAAAAGCCGGAAAATGGGGACCCCAAAAAGACCAAAAAAGACCAGCAACAATAACAAATAGGGTATAGCGGGTAGCGGATAGGTTATAGATTCCTGTGCGCGCAGGAATGACAATACTAAGCGATATCCGCTATTTTTTACTTTTAGAAGACTATATTTATGCCTGAAAAAAAAGATAGTTTCCTTGCAAAACTCGATGAGCTCGAGGCGCGCTACAGCGAAATCGAAAGGCAGATTGCTGAGCCGGCAATTGCCGCTGACTCAGCTAAGCTGATAGCGCTGTCTAAAGAGCAAGGCAAACTTAAAAACATTGTTGCAAAATATCGCGAGTACAAAACAACAGCAGCCGGCATTGAAGACGCCGAGCAGATACTAAAGGACAGCACATCTGATGAAGATTTTAGGGCCCTGGCAAAAGAAGAGATACAACAGCTTGAAGATAAGAAAAACACCTTGCTTGAGGAAATCCAAGATACGCTGGTAATGGCCGACGAGATGGGTGTCAATTCGGTCATAATGGAAATACGCGCGGGCACCGGGGGCGAAGAGGCGGCTTTGTTCGCTCGCGATTTGTACAGTATGTACGTAAAATACGCTGAGGGCCGCAAATGGAAGGTTGAGCAACTCGGTTTTAGTGCGACAGAAAGGAACGGCTTTCGCGAAGTTATATTCAGCGTCAAGGGTGAGGGCGTATGGTTGGAATTAGGTTACGAGGCCGGCGGCCACCGCGTCCAAAGGGTTCCGGAAACCGAATCACAGGGCAGGATTCACACTTCAGCGGCAACGGTGGCGGTACTGCCCGAGCCGGAAGAAATCGACATTCAGATAGCCCCTGATGATGTTGTCGAACATGTCAGCAGGTCAAGCGGCCCAGGGGGACAAAGCGTTAACAAACTCAGCAGTGCCGTTAAGCTCGAGCATATCCCAACGGGAATTACTGTTAATATGCAGGACGAAAAAAGCCAGCATAAAAATCGCGCCAAGGCCTGGCGAATTTTACGAAGCAGGATTTACGAGTATTACGAGAGCAGAAAAAGGGCCAAGCGCGATTCACAACGCAAGACTATGATTGGCTCAGGCGACAGGTCTCAAAAAATCAGGACATACAATTACCCGCAAAATCGCCTGACCGACCATAGAATCAACTTGTCGCTTTACAGCCTGGACAAGATAATGACCGGCGATATGGGCGAGCTTGTCGCCGCACTAAAAGATTACGACAGACAGCAGAGATTGAAAAAACTTTGAAAAGTGCCTAAAGTGAACTAAAGTGAGCTAAAGTGAACTAAAGTAAAAAATAATCCATAACTTTAGGCACTTTAGGCACTCCACACTTTAGCTCACTTTCACGCTTCGCGAGATACGAAATGATAGTAGTTGTTACGGGAATGGTTGGCGTTGACAAGAAAAGTTATCTTCAAAAGGTATGTCAATTCGCCGGCGAGAGAGGCAAAGAGGTGGTTTTATGCAATGTCGGCGATATGATGTATGCCGAAGCACCCGATATTCCGAACGGCAAAATCCTGGACATACCAATGAAAAGACTGAGCTCACTTCGCCGCAGCGTCTTCAAAGATATTATTGCAAAAGCCGAAAAGGCCCCCAACCTTATAGTCAATACTCACGCAACTTTCCGCTGGCGGCACGGGCTGTTTCCGGCAGTGGACTTCGACCAGATGCGCCAGCTCGGCACAGATATGTACATCTGTCTGATTGATGACGTCATCGCCCTGCACACCCGGCTTCTCGCTGAACACTCTACCAGACATTGCCTGAAAGATTTGATTGTCTGGCGGGAAGAAGAAATTATCAGCACGGAAATGCTGTGCAAAGGTATTAACGAAAGCATTCCTTTTTATTGCCTTGCCCGCGGCGCCGGAGAAGAAACTATCGAAACTTTCTACGGACTTGTCTTTGAGGACTCCGGTAAAAGGACGTATCTGAGTTTTCCAATGACGCACGTTGGCAGAATGGAAAACGTTAAAAAAGAAATTGACGAATTCCGGCGACTGATGAAACGATTCTTCATCTGCTTCGACCCCGGCGATCTGGAAGAATCATATCTGCCGCACTATGCCCGGCAAGCGGCACAGAAGGAATTGGATTTCGTCGAGGTAACGACACCGGGACAAACAATCCGATTGGACTTGCACGAGGTTCAGCAAATCGAACGCGATATTAACAGCCAGATATACGCCCGCGATTTTTTGCTGATTGAACAGTCGGATATGATAATCAGCTTTATTCCGACGTTAGCCGACGGGCGAGCCGCAATATCCAGCGGAGTTGAAAGAGAGCTCCAGCACGCTCACGAAGCGGCCAAAGAAGTGTATGTCATCTGGACGGCAAAAGAGGCCCCTTCGGTGTTTGTTACGCAAACAGCAACGAAGGTCTTCGCAGACATCAGCAGTGCAGCGGAATTTTTCAAAAGTAAAGGATACATAAGAAAGAGTTAAATTTTGAGTAATGAATTTTGAGTAATGAAACTTACAAACATAGAAAAGTTTATAGTCCGTAGTCCATTAAGGGCCTACGACCTACGAAAGATTGAGGCTCCAAGAGTTCTTTCCGATCTTGGCATTGGTGAAAGACGCGTTTGCTTAGATATTGGATGTGGAAGTGGTGCAGGTGCTCTCTTAATTAACCAGTATCTCAATTGTGAGAAAGTAGTGGGTATAGACATTGATCCAAGTATGGTCACCGCAGCCCAAAAGTATATATCACATCCACCAAAGTGGGCTCAGAATATAAGAACTGATAATATTGAGTTTCTCTGTGAGGATGCGACCAAACTTACCTTCCCAGATCACTACTTCGATGCTGTCTTTCTATTCGGCGTCCTTCATCATATAAAAGAATGGAAAGAAGTAATTTCAGAAGTTTACCGAGTGCTGAAAGTGGGAGGTATATTCTCCTTTGAAGAAGTTTTGCTACCTAATTTTCTCTCTCATTTTGGGAAACTTGTATTAATAGGCTACAGACTTTTTGGAGCTGTGCCAATCAGTGAAGAAGAATTAAAAGGCACCTTAGAGGAGAGTGGTTTCTCCCTCAGAAGCTTCAAAACGATTTTGTCTGGGTGCTTCGTGAGAGTAGTAAAGGAAAGAGTATAATGAATGTAAATAAATGTGATGAGTGCAGCATACGGCGTATAACATGGGCTATACGGCTTCGCTATGCTTCGTCCAAATTTGCCATCGCAAACTTCTTTTATCCATAAAACGTTGTATGAAATAAGAGATTATAGAAAGATAGTTTTTGATAGCAGTTCAAAGAAGAAATCGAATATCGAATAGCGAACACCGAATATCGACCAAGCAGCTGGTCGTTTGGCCTTGTATTTTTCGTCCAAGACTTGCAACCAGATTGGTTACAATTTATACTGTTGCTTAAAAATGAGGGATTTGTCATGAGGCAGTTTAAAATCATCGTAGAGAAGCACCCTGATGGTTACGTAGCATATCCATTAGGGCTCAAGGGGGTTGTGGTTGGACAGGGAGATACATACGAAGAGGCACTTTCTGATGTAAAGTCAGCAATCCGTTTTCATATTGAGACCTTTGGAAAAGAAGTATTAGAGGTAGAGCCGCGAATTATTGAGGCCTTCGTCGCCGAAACAGGAGTAGAAGTTTAATGGCAAAGTCGAAAGCTGTGTTGGAACAGATACGTGCTCAAGCTGATGTGGATAACATTCGCATCACACAACACGCTCAGCAAGAAATGGCTGAGGAGAACATCACTGTCGACGAAGTTCTTGAAGCCATTGCCGTGGGGAAAATTTTAGAAAACTATCCCAAGCATCGCAGAGGAGCTTGTTGTTTGCTCAACGGTCTTACTAAAAATGGTCGTGCTCTGCACATCGTATGCACGACGGTACGACCAATGCTTATCATTATTACAGTTTATGAACCTAAACCACCAAAGTGGACAACACCAACCCAAAGGAGATGATAGATATGAAATGCAGTATCAAAGGCTGCCCTGGAGAGTATGAGCAGCGGAAGATTGTGCACACCGTACGCCATAAGGAGCAGGTGGTCGTCATTGACCATGTCCCGGCAGAAGTTTGCTCAGTATGTGGAGATGTACTTCTAAAGCCGGAGATAGTCCGTCGGATTGAAATGCTACTGCGAACAGCCGCTCGCCCGACGAGCACAGTTCCACTATATGAGTATGTGTGAAGATTGCTTTAGCCAACATAACGAAGTAGTTTAGTTGTTTTAGGTTAGGCGAAATCGGCCATTTATAGAGGCATTATGGTCAAAGCTAAATTGACATCTATGTTACATTTGAGCATTTACACAATTCTCATAATATTAACTACTGTCTCTGGCTGTTCGAAGAGACAAAAGTTAATCCGAGTAGTGCCCGGCAAAAGTATTGCCGATGTGGAATTGGGAATGTCTGAGGAACAAGTACTCTCTATATTAGGAGAACCAACCTTTCAATACGATAAAGAGGGTATGAATAGACTTGGTGGAGTTTATGATGTTACTCCAGACGGCAAATACGAAAGAGTGCCTTTGGGAAAGATGGAAAATATGAAAGTGCTTACGTATCAAAAGCCACCTTTGACCGTTCTTATAGATAAGAATAATAAGGTAGTCAGGGCCAGTTTAAGCTATTATGAGGAAATCTTTGTCAAAGGATATCGTTTTTTGAAGTTTGCCTATTTGACTCAGGATGAGCTGAGAGCCCTTGGCAAACCAACTTCCATAGCCAGAATGAAAGATTCAGAAAAGAAAATGATTTCTATGGCACCTAAGGGAACAGTATTAGAATTTTATGAATATCACTACGATACAGTTGGCATAAACCTTGGACTTGTGTTCGATAGGACCAAGCAGAAAAGCAGCAAGTATTTTATTGGTGTCAATCATATAGATATTTATTCTACCCAAAAATTAATAGCCGGCTTCTCCTAACAGTGGGTCTACGGTTCGCCTCGCTTGCAATAACGAAAAAAACGCAATACGAGATATGAATGTCGAATATTAAGCACCAAATATCGAGTAAGGAATTAGCAGGGTGTATCGACCATACGCTGCTCAGTGCCACGGCAACAAGTGAGCAAATCAAACAACTATGCGAAGAGGCGAAAAGCTATGGGTTCTACGCAGTATCCGTCAATCCCCGATGGGTGGCTCTGGCGGCTGAAGAATTATCCAGCTCAAAAGTTAAGGTTGACAGCATAGTGAGTTTACCGCTCGGCGCCGATTCGACCAAAATCAAAGCTGCCTCGGCCAAAGACGCCATTCTTGCCGGCGCCGATGAGATCGATATGGTCGCTGATTTGGCGGCGATAATCGAGGGCGATTCACGATATTTATTCGGTCAGTTGCGGACGGTGCTAAAAGTTTGTCGGTCGATGAGGCCGGCGGTTGTGCTGAAGGTAATAATCGAATCGGCTGCCATGAGCCGCGAGCAAAAGATATTTGCCTGCCGAATCGCGCAAGAAGCCGAAGTTGATTTTATAAAGACAAGCACAGGCCTGCACCCTGCCGGGGGCGCAACCGTTGAAGATATAAAGCTGATGAAAGAAACCGCGCCAAACTGTAAAATAAAGGCAGCAGGCGGAATACAAACCTGCAAGCAGACACTTGAAATGCTCAACGCAGGCGCAGATAGAATAGGCACTTCGTCGAGCGTTCAGATTATAAACGAGTTCAGGGCAGGACAACTACAATGACGACAGGGACAGCTACCAGAACAGATAAACGTATTCTTTGCAAACTGCACTATAAAAAAATCCGCGCAGCCATAAATTTACCCGCTCTAAACGAAATATTCGCCGGACTGAAAGGTGCGACAATCCTCGGCGGCAATTCAGCGAAAGCAGATGTGGATAGATTCAGCTACTGGGCTGCCGAGCCGAAAGAGGTATTTGAATTCCGGGCCGGACAAAAAGAGCCGTTTGGAAAACTACAAAAAGCTCTGGCTAAATACAAACTTCAACAAGACCCAAGACTCAAGACTCAAGACTCAAGACCCGAATTGCCGAAGGGAATCTTTCGCGGCGGATGGGTCGGGTATTTTAGCTATGAACTCGGCCGATACATCGAGCGGCTGCCGGAAACGACAATAGATGACCTTCAAATGCCGCTGATTCGGCTGTGCTTCTACGACCGCGTTATATGCTACGACCATATTGAAGAAACCTGCTGGCTAATCGCCTTACAGTTGGCGGACGATGTTGAAAAGCCAGAGCAAAAATTAGCTGCTCTTGAGAACCTGCTGGCAAAATCTCAAGAGGTTCTGCTGCCACAACCTCGCTCTGCGGATATTGAAAACATAGATTTTTCGCGAATTCGCTGCAATATAGATAAAGATTATTACCTGCGGATGGTCGAGAAAATAAAGCGCTATATCTACGACGGTGATGTTTACCAGATTAACTTCTCTCAGCGATTTGAATGCGATTATAACGCCAGGCCAATAGAGCTTTATCACTGGCAGAACCATTACAATCCGAGCGGCTATGCAGCATATATCGACGGCGGAAGTTTTTATATCGTCAGCGCCTCGCCTGAGATGTTTATAACAATTGCCGATGGCGTTATCAGCACCAAGCCGATTAAGGGCACGCGGCCGCGAATCAGTGAAGCCGGCAAAGGCAAACAAATCAACGCAAAAAACTTCGATGAACTGCTCTACAGTGAAAAAGAGCAGGCCGAATTAAATATGATAATTGACCTGGAGCGCAATGACGTCGCCAGAATCTGCGAACACGGGACCAGAAAAGTAATTCAGCCGAGGACAATTGAAAGCTATCCGACCGTTTTTCACGCTGTGGCAACCGTAGCCGGGCAACTTCAAAAGGATGTTACATTCTGCGATATTCTAAAAGCGATGTTCCCCGGCGGCTCTATTACCGGCGCTCCAAAAATTCGCTCGATGGAGATTATCGATGAAACCGAGCCGACAGAAAGAAGCGTTTATACCGGCGGCATCGGCTTTATTGGCATCGACGGCAGTGCCTGCTTGAATATTGCTATACGAACGATTATTATCACGGGCGAAAAGGCCTTTGCCCAAACCGGCGGCGGAATTGTCGCAGATTCCGACCCGGAAGCCGAATGGCAGGAAACAATTACAAAGGCAAGAGCACTACTGGCAGGCATCCGAGCCGTGATGCGTCATGCGTATTGAGTATTGCGTAAAAAACTAACGCAATACGATATACGCGATACGAGATACGATAATAATGGTGGGAAAAGTTTTTCTAAATGACAGGTTAGTCGATATTGACAAGGCCTGTATATCCGTTAGCGACAGCGGGTTTTTGTATGGTGCGGGGCTTTTCGAGACGATGCGAAGCTATAACGGCGTGGTGTTCTCGCTGAAAGACCACCTGGACAGACTGTTTTTCAGTGCCGGCGCTTTATCGATAGAAAATAGCTACGACAGAAAATATATCACCGATGCCATTTACAAAGTCCTGAAAGCAAATAAATTAGCCGATGCGCGTCTTCGGCTGACACTTACAGGCGGGCCGATGGCCAAACCGGAGGAAGAACGCCGCGCAACACTGCTTATCGCCGCCACAAAATTGACGCCTTATCCGGCTGAATATTACAAGAACGGCGTGCTGGTGGTGCTGTGCCCATTCAGATAAAATCCGAGCGAGCCGATTTACGGACACAAGACAACAAGCTATTTCTCGCGTATGCTCGGGCTAAAGCAGGCACATCAAAAAAGGGCGGCCGAGGCATTATGGTTTACGGTTGATAACCGCCTGGCCGAGGGCTGCATAAGCAATGTGTTTCTGGTCAAAGATTCGGCCCTCTACACCCCGCCGATTGTAACGCCGGTACTCGCAGGCGTAGCGAGAAAGACCGTCTGCCAGATCGCCTTGAAAAACTCCATCAAATTGGTTGAAAAAGACCTTTACATAGATGACGTATTGAACACCGACGAGATGTTTCTGACGAATGTGATTATGCAGGTTATGCCGATAAGCAGAGTAGAGAAGCGCACCATAGGCAACGGCAAGCCCGGCCCGATGACTAAAGAACTGCAAAAATACTTCGATGAGCTTATCAAAAAAGGATGCCAAACAAAATAAAAAGTAGCCATATATAAAGGGAAATCAAAATGCAAAACATAGATATCACGCGACGATTGTGTAAACTTATGCCAATAGTAGCACTGTTAATTGCCTTAATATTTGCCGGTGTGTTATTAGCTCAGAAGAAAGAGCAAGAGAAGAAGATGGGTATCAGCGACCGCTTTCACTACGAGACCTGCTCGACATGGCGAGGTGCCATTGGGGACATATTTCGCAAAAAACCAAAAAAACCCCCTCAATACAAGGCTTACCCTGGGTCAAAGAAGATACAATTACCGAAGCCTGAGTATTCCGGGATGACTGTCGAAGAAACCCTTAAGAAACGCCGTTCCATACGCAATTATTCCACAAAACCCATTAGCAAAGAACTACTGTCGCAGCTTTTATTTGCCGCCCAAGGCATAACGGGGAAAACCTATGATACAACCCTCCGCACCGCACCGTCAGCGGGAGCTTTATATCCCTTTGAAGTTTACGTAGTCGTTAATAATGTGCAGGATTTGCCGAGGGGTATCTACCACTACTGCGTATTAGACCATGCAATAGAGTTGATCAAAGCTGGTGATTTCCGCGACCAGATTACTGATGCAGGTTTGAAACAACAGATGCTGGGTGACGCAGGGGTAACCTTTATTCTATCAGCGATTTTTGACCGCGTCCGTCACAAGTACGCAGAAAGAGGCTTGCGATATGTGTATATGGAAGCCGGGCACATCAGCCAGAATATATATCTTCAGGCAGTCTCTTTGGGGATGGGTTCTGTTTGCGCCGGCGCCTTTTTAGATGAAAAAGTCAATAAACTGATTGATGTTGACGGCCGAAAAGAAGCCGCTATTTACCTGCATGCGGTCGGTTGCTTATGAGACGTCAGAATATTAATTACGCTGTTAGCTTTCTGCTGTTAGTTTCGGTTACTATCACGGCAATAACGGGTTATATCCAGGCACAACTGGGCCTTCGCAGGTTCGTTCCGCACCGGTACTTTGCTTATGTTACGCTGGGCCTTACCGCCATCCACGTATATTTTAACGCTGGAAAGCTCTGGCGATACATCCGTGGAAAGTTTAAAAGAAAAACATAAAGTCAACTTAAGTACCAAAAACTATATGAAACTAAAGGGTATAACTGAAAGAATAGAACAGATAGTTCCGCTTGAGTTAGCCCAGGGCTGGGACAATGTCGGACTGCTCATCGGCGACCCGCAGCAAAATGTAAAAAACATTCTACTGACCATCGATGTAACCGGCGACGTTGTCGCTGAGGCAAAAAGACTAAAAACAGACTTGATTGTGAGTTATCATCCGGTGATTTGGGACGGCTTAAAGAAAATCACCGCCGATGGGCCGACCAGCGTTGTCTATGATTTGATTCAAGCCGGGATTGCGGTCTTTTCGATACATACCGCTCTGGATTCGGCCATAGGCGGGGTCAACGACGGCCTTGCAGAGATTATTGGTATTCGCGACGGAAAGCCAATTGGCGATTACGTTGACAGCCCTGGCGGCGATAATGCACAGCATGGCTTGCGCCATTACAAACTCGTTGTCTTTATTCCCATCGAATCGGCAGCCAAAGTTTCAAATGCGGTCTTTGCCACCGGCGCAGGAGTAATAGGCAATTACAGCAACTGCGGTTTCGGCGCCGAGGGGACAGGCACCTTTCTGCCTTTGAAGGGTGCCAAGCCGGCTATCGGGAAAAAAGGGGAATTGGAAAAGGTCCCGGAGATAAGATTTGAGACAATTGTGCCGGCGGAAAAACTCGACAACGTAATAGCGGCAATGAAAAAGGCACATCCTTACGAGACACCCGCCTTCGATTGTTTTAAACTCTACGGAACCCAGTCCGAATTCGGCCTGGGCAGAATCGGCAAATTAGAGAAACCAATGCGGATAGAGCAGATTATTAAGAGAATAAAGAAATATACCGGTGCGCAGGCCATCGGTATAGTCGGCGATGAAAAACGACTGGTAAAAACAGCGGCGGTCTGCGCCGGCTCGTGCGGTAAGATTATCAATTCGGTCATCGCTGCTAAATGCGATTTGTACCTGACCGGCGAATTGAAACATCATCAGGCATTAGCCGCACAAGAAGCAGGCCTGACCTGCATCTGCTTGAGTCATACCGTCTCGGAGCGGTTCATACTAAGCAAATTGGCAAAACAGTTGCAAAAGCAAATCAAACAGGTAACAATTAGAATAAGCAGAAAAGACGCAGACCCATTTAAGTGGAAAAACCTATGACAGAAGATGAAAAGACGAATATCGAACACCGAATGCCCAATGCCGAATGTCGAACATCAGATGAGGAACAAGCTGATTTATCGAAGGACGACCTGGATTCCCGCTTTCGCGGGAATGACAAGGAGCGTGGCGCCAGCAACGAAGTTGAGCCGACGGTTGAGTCGGCCACAGAAGCGGTTTTATTTGCCAGTGATGAGCCTCTCTCGGCGGAGCGGCTGGCTGATATTGTTGGGACAGGCGTAAAACAAATCCGCCGACACATCAAAAATCTCAATGACAAATACCAGGCCAACAATAACGCCTTTAGAATAGAGCAAATTGCCGGCGGCTACCAAATGCTTACCTTGAGTCCTTACAATCATTGGCTAAAGAAGTTACTTCGTGTCCGCAGCGACAGCAAACTAAGCCCCGCGGCCCTGGAGACGCTTGCGATAATTGCGTACAAGCAGCCGGTTATCCGCGCCGACATCGAGGCCATCAGGGGCGTTGCGGTCGGCGAGATAGCTCGAGGTCTTATGTATAAGGGACTGGTCAAGATTGTAGGCCGGGCTGAAGTCTTAGGCAGGCCGATGTTATACGGAACAACAAAGAAGTTTTTGGAAATCTTCGGCCTGAATTCACTCAAAGACCTGCCCAAAATCGAAGAACTAAAAAAGCCGGATTAACAATAGCGTTTTTGCAGGTCAGAGGTGAGTGATACCGATTCTATTTAATAATTGCCGATTGCCTGAGCCTGTCATTCCTGCGAAAGCAGGAATCCAGGCCTTTCCGGTCGGCACTATATCCGATTCTATCGGCAATCTTTAACTATGATTGGTATGACATGTCAGGTAACCGACTTCTCACTTCGCTGTTGCCAATCATAATAAACAGCACGGGGCACGGTTTAATCCCACCTTAGTACCACTGCGTCTGCGCTGACGGCATCTGCGGGTCTGGGGTGGTCGGCGTTGAAGGCGTACATATCGTCTTGCTTTTCAATGACGACAAAGCCTTCATCAATCGAGCCATCCGGCTTCGCAATCTTATCGAGTGAAAGTCCCAGATGCTTGGCAAGAAATTTGTACGCGCCGATGCGCTTCGACCGGCCATAATCGTGTCCTTCCTCGGGAAGATGCAGATTCTCGACAACAGACTCGGCACCATAGAGACGATAGACATTGCGGATGTAAGGGAACTCGACCTTCGGCGTGTTCTTGGTCCAATCCTTGCCATCGGAGATTAGCAGTTGGGGCCGAGGCGCAGCCAGAGCGGCGATGTCCGCATTGTTTGTCTCGTGGGTACCGCTCTCTTATGGATGGGCATACCACTTTCACAGACGCAGCCACCGAAAAAGTGCGCTGATACCATTACCGTAGGCACTGATACGGCGATACGGTCATCGACTGCGGTCAGCATAAATGATTGTGTTCCTCCGCCGGAACAACCGGTGATGCCGATGCGTTTTGGGTCCACGTCCTTTAGCGAAGTCAGAAAGTCAATGGCACGGATAGAGTTCCATAGCTGCAATTTAAGAACCTTCGGGCGTCTGTGCTGCCATCCTGCATTCTTCCAGTCACCCCATCCGACCATATCGTATGAGAAAACAACTGCTCCCATCTTGGCCAATGTTGCGCAGCGCTTCTGCTGTTCAGGTCGAAACCGCCCATAGTTCTCAGGTCTGCTGGCGTGTCCGTGGGGACATAGCACGGCGGGAAAAGGCGTTTTGCCTTTTCGTGGTCGATACAGACTTCCCGTAACAAAAACACCCGGCAGGCTCTCAAACGCCACATTTTCTACCGTGTAGCCATCGTATTCACGTTTGCTGTGAATGATAGGATTCAAAGCGCACTTCTTGGGCATTGGCAAAAGCTCAGCTCCACGAAGGATGCCTTCACGAATTCTTTTGGCCCGCGTTTTCCATTCGGCCAAATTGGAATAACTTCGGGCAAATCTGGCGAGCTGCTCTTTCGCCGCCTCTTCACTGTGATAGTGTCCCTGGCAAAGTTGAGGTTCCTTGCCCCACTCTGCCAGCGGTTTTACCTGAAGTGTCTTAACAACATTGCCATCACTCCAAGCCGGCGAGAGCAGAATTGCAATCCGCACATTGCCTTTGGCTTCAGGCAATCGGAGCACAAGTCGTCTTACACCTTTATTAGTTTTCTCAGGCGGCTTCTGCTCGGCTGACTCAACTACAAATTCCGCACCGGCAGGAGAAAGCACTCGCGCAATCAGTTCTTTACCCTTGAGAGTAAGTGCCGCTACTGCCTTTTTCTTGACGGTGATTTTCGCGTCCGTCGTCATACCCCAGGCCACCTCACAGGGCCTTTCAATCTCGAACTCGTCCTGCACGAGCACCGCTCGCCGGTTCTGTACCATTGCAACACCACGTGTTACCTTCTTTGCAAACTTTTTGTAAGCGCCCGTCAAATCAACAATAACAAAACCGGATGACTTCTTCGACTCGAATTTGATAAACCGTGACTTCGCTAATTCATCCTGGTCTTCGCCGCCCAGCAGGGGAATATTATGACTGGCTGAGTTCAAACGGTAATAGGACCAGCGCTTGCCACCTTTTTTTCTATCCCAGTAACCGGGCAGATTGTAGTTGTCAGAGCCAAGGTCGCGTGCCCAGCGAACGCCGAGGGCATCAAACTCGAAGTTGCCGAGGTCCAGATGGCCGTGATTGACCTGGTTGTAGCCGGCCTTGACACCGACAAATAGTGCTTCGGGGTCGTTCCACGCACTGCGGAATACCGCTACTTCCACGGGGCCGCGGAAATAGCGGTCAAGGTCTTTCGATGCGGGCTTCTTCTTTGGAGCCGGCACATACCAGACCACGTGTTGGGGACTGGCGCTGCGTTTGGCAAGCATCGCATGCTCCTCGTCCGCGTAAAATGAATCATTGTAGGCACGAGCAAGCCAGAACAGGCACGGCATAGTCCTCCTCGAGCTTTTCTCTCCAACGTCGGCGAAGTTCAGATACAGACCGGTCGGGCCGGTCGTATATATCGGGAAGTTTCCGGATTCGGCCAGGCCCTTGATTTGCAGAAGCCCGAAGTCTTTTCCCAGAGCGGTCTGAAGCGCCGTCAGGCCGTACGCCGTGTAATGTGTGGCATAGCTCCAGTAACCGGGCCCTTCACCCCACGCACCATCGGGGCCGTAGCTCTTAAGCGCACGCGGCAGCGACCGAACCGCACCGGGAACAATCTGCTTGGCGTACTGCGGGTCGGTTTCTGCAATCGCCAAAGCCCCTATCAGCAGTCCGCCATTACACACCTGATTCCAATTAAACTCGGTTCTTGTCCACCCGGCGCCCCTGCCGGAATAGGTCGCGATACCGGGTTTCATACCGTTTTTGATAAGGCCCGATTTAATCTGATTGCGCGTCTGCTCATCCAAATAGTCAAAGAGCCAATCGTAACCGACACCGACAGCGTGTGACATTTCAGCCGTGTCGAGAAAGTGAGACGGGTTCCAGTCCTTGAACGCGCAGACGGCCAGCAGATTCTCCGCCGCCTTGTCAGCATACTTCTCCTGCCCCGTCCATCTCCACGCAAGGCCAAGGGCGTAAATCCGGTGCAGGCACGCTCTGCTGACATGAAGAAGCCTCGGCCCAATCTTCTTGTAAGTAAGCACCGGCCTTTCGATATACGCATCTGCCTGCTGGAGAACGTCCCTCAAACACTTCTGCAGGACTTTATCTTTTGCATACTGTTTTTTGAGCTTTTCCAGGTCTTTGTCCTTCAACATCAATCGGGGGTGGCCCTGGTCGAGCGTCGCAAGGACCGTGGAAGACTCTATAACAAATTCCGTATCAACCCCCAACGCTGGATTGCACCAAGCCAGGATAATCACAAATACAACAAGTCTACACTTATTTGTCATAGTCCACCTCCATTTCTGGGTGATGTATTAGCGTTATTGTGAACCCTCCTGACGACAAAGCTCACCAGCCTCCCATACATCAAAAAAGGCCGGGCAGGTGGAACGCGTGGTTAGGTAATACCGACAGGCAGCACTTCGAGAAGTGCTCCTGCCATACTCTCTAATTCGACCTTCGTTTTCATTACGTTCAATGAAACTATGCAAGAGTCTTTTCCGGATGCTTCACTAAAGATGGTCCGATTCAACGCATCTAAAAATCTTTTGAGCAGATTGTCTAAATCTGGCCCGTAGGGGAAATCTGTAGGGAATTTGTCAGGAGGCAACAGGAAAGTGATGTTTAGTACGCAGGCTTCCTTGACCTTCGGTAAATCTTTCGTCTGGTATATTATTTTTTGTGTCCATTCTGCAGGAGCAGTAACCCTGCCTCGTCTTTTGTATTTGCCGTATGGCACGCCCTTAATTTTTTGACAGATGTATTTCATATTACTGTGATCCCTAACGAAATAAAGTTCAGACGCAGCGAAATACAGGTTAGTTCATTTCCGCTACAAAACTACCTCTGATACTACCAGATGTTATAGAGGATTTGTGGCCTGCAAGGCAAGGAAAATCTCTTGCGAGAGCCGAAAGGTACGGTTCATTTGACAGACCTGCCCCAATTTCGTATGATTCCCACAAACGTGATTCTGCAAAAGAAAGATGTGAAATTATGGAAAAATTTATTTATAAGACGCCACAGGAAATGGGGGCAGCGGCAGGAGTACAGGCGGCAGAAGTCATCAAACAGGCAATAGAAAATAAAGGCCAGGCGAATATTATCCTGGCGACGGGGACCAGCCAATTCGAGACACTCAAGAAGCTTGTGGCGGCGAGCCCCGCCCCTCCGAGAGGCTGGCCGAGCGGAATCGACTTCTCAAAAGTAACAATGTTTCACCTCGATGAGTACATAGGGCTGGGTGCGGACCATCCGGCCAGTTTCAGAAAGTTTTTGAAAGAGCGGTTCGTCGATAAGGTAGCAAGTTTGAAGGCGATACATTTCGTCAATGGTGATACAGACGACCCACAGCAAGAGTGCCAGCAATTAGGGGCTATTATCGCCAGGCATCCAATCGACGTGGCATTGGTGGGAATCGGAGAAAACGGGCATTTGGCGTTTAACGACCCGCCGGCAGACTTCAATACCGAAGAGCCGTTTATTATCGTTGAACTGGACGCCAGATGCAGAAAACAGCAGTTGGGCGAAGGATGGTTTGAGACGTTAGAGCAAGTACCCCGGCGGGCGATATCAATGAGCATCCGGCAGATTATGAAAAGTGCGTGCTTAATTGTCTCGGTGCCAGAGAAGCGCAAAGCCGAGGCGGTAAAGAACACGCTGGAAGCGCAAGTAACAAATATGTGTCCGGCGTCGATACTGCAGAGACATCAGAACTGCAAGATATTTATGGACGCCGAGGCGGCGTTACTGCTTTCGTGAAAAAAAATGACCGCGGAGAACGCTGAAAGCGCTGAGAAAGAACTAAAAGAGAATAATTAGACGCACCTGTGCCTGCGTAACCCCCCTGCTTTCTGCCGAGAGGCATCCTGTGGATTGCGAAAGCAAGAAGTGGGGTGCAGGCAGATTACGCTGATTAACCCCGCCCCTGCGGCAGGGGTCGGGGTTAACGCAGATGTTTAATAATTTTTATCTTTCAGCGCAATCTGCGAAATCAGCGTCAAAAAAATAAAACTAAACTCTGCGGTAAAAAGGCAAAAGCGATTCGGACAATGAACCCCGTTAGGAATTCTAAACGGGGGCAATAATATGGACCAAAAAACAAAGATTTGGGACCCCGCCTTGCGGGAACCCTCTAACGGGGTGAAGATACCGGGATTAGTTGACCTGCAGGTCAACGGTTACAAGGGGGTGGATTTTTCCAGCGGAGATTTGACGGAGGCGCATTTTGTGCAGGCCTGCCGCGGGCTGTTTGAAGCTGGAACGACGGCATTTTTGCCGACAATGATAACCAGTCCGGGGGACGTTTATAAGCATAATTTACCAATAATGACGGCAGCGCTCCAGAGTGAGGAGTTTCACGGCCGGCTGCTGGGAATACATCTTGAGGGGCCTTTTATTTCAACGCAAGACGGGGCGCGGGGGGCACATAATGCCGAATGGATAAGAGAACCGGACATAAGCTACCTCCAACAGTTAATCGAGTGGGCAGGCGACAAAGTCAAACTAATAACGATAGCGGCGGAAGCAAAGGGAGCAGAGCAGCTGGCGCGGTACGCGGTAGGCCGGGGGATTGCGGTTTCGCTGGGACATCAGATGGCAGGCGAGGAAGATTTGGTAAAGCTGGTGCGGGCAGGTGCGGTCGCGCTTACGCATCTGGGTAATGGTGTGCCGGCGGTACTGCCCAGGCACGAAAATCCCATCTGGGCGGGTCTGGCAAATGACGACCTCGTCGCGACGATAATAACCGACGGTCATCATCTGCCGGCTCCGGTGCTGAAAACTATTATTAGAACAAAGGGCGCGGCTCACTGCGTTGTGGTAAGCGATGCTTCATCATTGGCGGGATTTGGCCCGGGCAGGTATGAGACGCTGGGGCACAAGGTGGTGCTCGAAGACAGCGGGCGGCTGTACGACCCGGCAACAGAGTATCTGTGCGGTTCATCGGCAACGATGCTGGAATGTATGAACTACCTGGCGCGACTTTCGCTGGTAAGCCGCAATGAGCTGATTGCGATGGGTTTTTACAATCCGCTGAAGCTGATCGGCCTTGCTGCTGACGATGTGGCACAAGGGCCGGACATCTGGTTTGACGAGAAGCGCGAGCTTCTTTACCTGAAAAAATAAGGATGGAAGATAGCCGATAGAAACTATACGCTACACAACATACGCAATACGAGATACGATTCACGAGACACGAATTGATTGCCTTTTGACTTTACAAACACACGCGGTCCTGTTAAAATTCGTCAGCTAAGTTATAAAATGGCTCAACAGAGACCAAATACGAAAATGGCTGGCAAAATAGTTATTGATACCGAACGGTGCAAAGGTTGCGGCTTGTGTGTGGTAGTATGTCCGAAGAATTGCATCGTTATCTCCAGGCAATCCAACCAAAACGGTTACTTCCCCGCACAAGCAACCGATTCTGATTGTACAGGGTGTGCTATGTGTGCCATTATCTGCCCGGATGCGGCTATCGAAGTTTTTTACGAAAGCAAAGTTGAAGCTGCCAAATCTGGCAAGAAAGGAAAGTCCAATCTCATTAAGGAAAAGGCGTAGCATAGCCCTTTAGTTTTTGGAAAAAGATAAAAATAGCAAAAAGTAATCCGCCTCTGGTGGGCTTTAAGAGATGAATAAAGATGGATGAAAGAATAAAACGCTTGATAAATCAAATAAAGGCACATCTGGTAAAGGTATATGGGGAAGGAATCAAAAAGGTTATATTATACGGTTCTTATGTAAGGGGTGCAGCAACGAGGGATTCTGATATTGATTTACTTGTGCTGGTTGACCAGTCCCTAAATCCTTTTGAAGTTAGAGAAAGCCTGAGCGACCTTTTGTTTGACATAATTCTTAATGAAGGCGAGCTTGTTTCAGTTATTGTAGTTCCCGAAGATTTCTTTGAAAGTTACAATTCTCCATTTATGCTGAATGTGAAAAAAGAAGGAGTGGTAGCGTGAAAGAAATAACGGATTTTATAGCAAAAGCCGAGAAATTCATAAGCACAGCCGAAAATACTCTAAATACCGGAGATTATGATTCCTGTGTTTCAAGGTGTTATTATGCAATGTTCTTTATGGCAGAAGCCGTGCTTCTTACCAAAAGCTTAACTGCATCCTCCCACAAAGGTGTAATAAGTTTGTTTGGAGAGCATTTTGTAAAGACGGGAACTTTTGGGAGAGATTTAGGAAAGGCGCTTAATGATGCCTACGATAGAAGACTTGTTGGGGATTATGGTGTAGGTTTTACGGTAACTAAAGAAGAAGCTGAAGATTTGTTAGAAACAGCCCGGAATTTTGTCCAGAAGTTGAAAAGCTATCTTAAAATGTGGATAGAAAAGGAGGGGCAAACTTGAGCGGAGTTCGGCAGCCGGTGCCTGGTATCAGAAAACACAAGACTCACGGCGCAAGTATGACAAAACGGATTCTAATGTGTGGTAATGAGGCGCTGGCGGAGGCGTCCATCATTGCCGGAGTTGACGCCTATTTCGGCTATCCGATTACGCCGCAAAACGAAATCACCGCCTATATGTCGAGGAGAATGCCCGAGGAGGGCCGGGTCTTTGTGCAGAGTGAAAGTGAATTAGCCGCAATTAATATGGTATTCGGGGCTTCGGCCACGGGCAAAAGGGCTATGACAACCTCATCCAGTCCCGGCATCAGTCTGATGCAGGAGGGAATAAGCTACCTGGCGGGAGCCGAGCTGCCAGCGGTGGTCGTCAATGTAATGCGAGGCGGGCCGGGCCTCGGTAATATTGCACCATCACAAGGCGATTACTTCCAGGCCACTCGCGGCGGCGGACACGGCGATTATCGAACCATCGTCTTCGGACCATCAAGCGTACAGGAGCTGGTCGATTGTATGCCGCTGGCATTTGATTTGGCCGATGAGTATCGAATGACCGTTGTCGTCCTCGCCGACGGTATCCTCGGCCAGATGATGGAGCCGATAGTGCTGGAAAAAAAGCCACGGCGGAAATTGCCGCCCAAAGACTGGGCTTTGACAGGCACAAAAGGCAGAAAGCAAAACATTGTCCGCTCATTATGGCTCCCGGAGGGAGCGCTGGAAAAACACAACTATAAGCTCAAGGCCAAATATGAACAGGTGCAAAAAAATGAGGTGCTTTGCGAACAGTATGAGGTTGATGATGCCGAAATCGTAGTGGTTGCTTACGGCGTTGCAGCAAGAATTGTGCGCGGCGCGGTGAACAAGGCAAGGGAGGAAGGAATCAAGGCCGGGTGGATACGCCCCATCACCTTGTGGCCGTTTCCGACAGAGCAAATCAGCAAGGCCGCCGATGAATTGCGGATTTTCCTGACCGTGGAGATGAGCAATGGCCAGATGGTCGAGGACGTAAAACTGGCCGTAGCCGGAAAAGCACCGGTAGTATTTTACGGCCGACCCGGCGGCGGCGTACCGACCGTTGACGAAATCCTGGACAAAATCAAACAATTAACGATACCGACAAATAAACGAAAAACTTAAAGCTAAAAATGCAAAACCAAACCTCAAAACTTAAAACCGAATTGAGTCACAGGGCATATCGATATTCGATTAAAATAATAGAATTCCTGGATATTTTACCAAAAGATACATCCACTCAAATTATTGCAAAGCAGCTATTGAGATCAGCAACATCTATAGGGGCAAATGTTGTTGAAGCTAAGGCTTCCAGTTCAAAAAAAGACTTTACCAACTTTTTTACTCATTCTCTTAAATCCGCAAACGAAAGCTTGTACTGGCTCGGATTGCTAAGAGATGCAAAGAAAATAAATAATGCTCAATTAGAATATCTTTTGAACGAAACTAAAGAATTAGCAAACATATTAGGTTCCAGTATCCTGACCCTCAAAGGGAAAAGGTGAGTTTAAACTGAAGTTTTTCAGTTTTTAGTTATGGTTTTTAGTTTTGAGCTTTTAATTTTTAGTTTAATAATGTGATATGAAGACGGTATTTACGCGAACACCTACATTAAAAGATTGCCCGACGCATTACTGTCCCGGATGCGGGCACGGGATTGCTCATCGATTGATAGCTGAGACAATCGATGAGCTGGGCATACGCGACCGCACTATCGGCATAGCGCCGGTAGGATGCGCGGTGTTGGCGTATAATTATCTTGACATCGATATGGTCGAGGTCGCGCATGGCAGACCACCGGCGGTGGCAACAGGTATGAAAAGGACCAACCTGGACAAAATAATCTTCTCTTATCAAGGCGATGGCGACCTTGCGGCAATCGGAACAGCGGAGATTATTCACGCCGCTCACAGAGCTGAACAAATAACAGTTATCTTCATCAACAACGCAGTCTTTGGTATGACGGGCGGCCAGATGGCGCCGACAACCCTTCTGGAGCAGGTTACAGCAACGACCCCGCAGGGCCGGCAGACCACCAGCGAGGGCTATCCGCTGCAAGTATCAGAATTGTTGGCGGTATTGCCGGGCGCAATCTATGTTGAGCGCTGCAGTGTGTATAATCCGGCGCAGGTCCGCAAGGCCAAAAAGGCCATCAAACACGCCTTCGAGCTGCAGGTCAATGGTGCCCAGGGCCTGTCGCTCGTTGAGGTCCTCTCGCCCTGCCCGGTTTATTGGCGAATGACCCCCGTTAAGGCGATGGAATGGATAGAAAAGGAAATGACAAAAGTCTTCCCGCTCGGCCGATTGAAAGGCTAAAAACCGAACATCAAATATCGAATGCGCAAATGACAACAAACAATTCTTATGAAGAGGTTATCATCGCCGGCTTTGGCGGCCAGGGAATCTTGCTGGCCGGCAGACTGCTGGCGCAGACGGCGATGAAGCGAGGCCTCGAAGTAACCTTTATGCCCGCCTACGGCGCCGAGGTTCGAGGCGGCACATCCAATTGTGCGGTTATTGTGGCGGACGAGCCTATCGCCTCACCCATAGTCAGCAAACCCGATTCGCTGATTGTAATGAACAAGGCCTCGCTGAATAAATTCGCACCACGCCTTAAAACCGGCGGGCTGCTGGTTATGAACAGTTCCCTGATTGACAGCAAGCCGCAACTGGACGACACGATCGAGATAATAGCAGTGCCTGCCGACGAATTGGCAGTCGAATTAGGCAACCAGAAAGCCGCCAATATGGTGGCCCTCGGCGTGTATCTGCAAAAGCGAGGGCTTCTAAGCCCTGATGCAGCCGCAGCTTCTTTGCCCGACGTCCTCGCCAGGCGGTATCATCAAACATTGCCGGTCAACACCAAAGCTCTACGCCGGGGCGCCGAATTCGCCGCAAATTGTACTAAAAGGTTAACCGCAGAGAACGCAAAGAACGCAGAGGAAAAATAAGAATAATCGGAGAAATGCCTATATTAAAAATCTCCGCGTACTCTCCGTAAGTCCGCTTGTCCCAGGGGGGACGCCCCTTGGCGGGGACGCCTTGCGGCGGAGTCCCAAGGACTGCGAACTCCGCGGTAAAATTAAACGCTATGAAAAAAGAAAGTAGGCAAAAAGATATTTTTGGCCGCCTAAACAGCAGCCGGCGGCGGCCGTTCACTTTGCGTATGGCACCGATGATAGATATGATATTTCTGCTGCTGATATTCTTTTTTGTAGCAGCGAAGTGGAGACCGCAGGAGAATTTTTTGCCGTTCCAATTACCTGCTGCACAGGCACAGGAACGCAGCATTGGAAAACCTGAGCCTCTAATAATACATATTTTTGCAACGGAAACCGGCTGCCAGGTCCGGATAGGCGGGCTTTACACCGTCCAAATAGAAAACCAAACAATTGAGGCCGACCTGGTTGGGTTGATGGAAAAAGTAGAGAAGTGCCTGCTTGTCCAAAAAAGATTCGCTACCGACCCCGTAGAAATAATTTGCAGCCCGGAAGTAAAATGGGAACATCTGGCAAAAATATATAATGTGTTTTACGGAATGGGCCTGACCGACATTACACTACCAATGACGGAGTAACACATATTGAAAATATAAAATCAAAACATAAGTATCATATGCGCGTTTATCAAAATACGAAACATAACAAACAGCATCGCTAATTAAGGAAACAGAAAATGTCTTCAAAGAAGGTAAAAACCGACGCTTTGATTTATCAGGTCAAGATAACTCTCAATGGGACCAGGCCGCCAATATGGAGAAGACTCCAGGTCAGCAATAACATAAGCCTTTCCAGATTTCACAATATAATACAAACAGTCATGGGCTGGAGCGGTTATCACTTGCACCAGTTTATAATTGACGGAGAGTACTACGGAGTTCCGCACCCGGATTATGGCTTTGAAATGAGAAATGAGAGTCGTGTCAAACTGAACCGGGTTATGTTTGCTGAAAAGGATAAGTTTATCTACGAATATGATTTTGGTGACGGCTGGGAACACATAATTGTTCTGGAAAAGATACTGCCGGCAGTATCCGGTGTGGATTATCCCGTTTGCCTGAAAGGCAAAAGAGCCTGCCCACCTGAGGATTGCGGCGGAGTCTGGGGCTACGAAAGTCTGCTGGAAACAATTCAGAACCCTGCACATCCCGAGCATGAGGAGATGTTGGAGTGGGTAGGAGGCAGTTTCGACCCGGAAGCATTTGATATGGAGCAAATCAATCTGGATTTGAAGAACCTGAGATAGTTTCAGCATGAATAAAAATGTCAAAAAAGTCATATTATTTATCGGATTAACTTTCTTCTTTAACTGGCTTATGGCAACTTTGTTCTTTGCTTTTGGAGGCAAGTGGAATACACCTGCTTCGCTTGCAATGGCCGCCAGTTATATGTTTGTTCCAATGGTTACGACCATCATTATCCAGAAGGTTATCTACAAAGAACCTATGAAGGACGCCTTAGGGATTTCGTTTAAGTTGAACCGATGGTTTCTGATAGCGTGGTTATTCCCACCTATTATCGCTTTTGCCTGCCTTGGGGTCAGTCTGCTTTTCCCAGGTGTCGAATACTCCCCAGGAATGGAAGGACTGCTTGAGAGATTTGAATCCGTACTTACAACAGAACAGCTCGGGCGAATGAAAAACCAAGCCAATGCCTTCCCTGCCAATCCAATTTGGGTCGGCTTGCTGTTGGGACTTTTCGCAGGCGTTACCATCAATGCGATTGCAGGCTTCGGCGAGGAACTGGGGTGGAGAGGATTTCTCCAAAAAGAGCTTGGCCACATAGGTTTCTGGAAATCATCCATATTGATAGGCGTAATCTGGGGTATTTGGCATACCCCCCTTATTCTACAGGGACATAACTATCCACAGCATCCCGTTGCAGGTTTGTTCATGATGACTATTTTGTGTGTTTTGCTTGCTCCAATTTTTAGCTATATTCGACTTAAAGCAAATTCTGTTATCGCTGCTGCTATCATTCACGGTTCACTCAATGCTACTGCGGGACTATCTTTGATGGTCGTTAAGGGAGGAAACGACTTAACCGTTGGCATTACCGGATTGGCCGAGTTCATCGTTCTTGTATTTGTGAACATAGGTTTGTTGCTGTTTGGTCGTGTTCCGGCTATATCAGGTGAGGGGAAAATAAGTTTTGAATTTTAAAGTATGGTTTTTAGCTTTTGGTTTTTCGCTTTTTGCTCTCTCGGCAAGCCCGGCCAATGCAATACCTACCGCTGAGGATATCAACAGCTTGGCCGAAATGGCAAGGCTGACCGCCGATACTTTTATGCGCGAAAGCTTTGAGCTGCGTATGCGATATGAGTTCACCGGTCGATTTTCGAGGCAGGAAGATAAAGAAAATCTTCACAATCTCGTAAAAAAAACCGGCGACCAACTGCAAGCAATCGCTGAAAGCCAACGAAAATTAAAACAGCAAATCGAAGATTATCAAGGAGATGACTGGGACAACAGATACGGCTCGACAGGTCTGTGGAGAAAGCTCTCCAGGGACCTTTACGTAACCACTTTAAGTAAGTGTGAAATTGATTTTTATCTTGCCCTTTCATCCCAACAGTTACAAAGAAATAAAATATCACAGGATATACTGGCCCGGATAGATTCATTAAACCAAATCCACGATACAGCGTATTCACAGTTCTTAAGAGCCAAAACCCTCGCCCTGCTCGCCCGGACAGACCCGGCGTATAAACCATTAGCAAAAAAAGAATTTGATTTGCTGATGGAGCGTTCCGACATGAGGCATTCGACCGTTTTCAAAATAGCAATCGAAAGAATCAAGTTATTCGGCCCAACCGCGCCCGACCAGTTAAAAACAATAGCCGAGAGCATCGCGAAAAGCAGATGCAAAGATGACATCGAACTGGTTTTGTCGCTCGCCTTTCTACAGCGACGACACGATACCGAAACCTTTGAAAAAATTGTGCATCTCCGGCCGGAAACAGAATCTTTTCTCGGCTCGCTGATATTGCAGAATCTTTCCTGTCAGATTAAAGCAAGAAAATTGACGGAACAAACCTTACAGCAAATTACTATTTTTGAAGCGGAGCTCGCCGTACAAAAATTATGGAATAATATATCCGAAGAACATCAAATACTCCTGGACCATCTGGCAGGCACAGATAAGTTTCAAACGCCTTTGATACTGTACGTAACAGCAGTTACGCTTGCAGATTCGTCGCCAACCAGAGCGGTCAATCTCCTGGTAAAGGCAAGTAGACTCCAGCAACAGCAAAAAAGCGAGATGTTGGAGACGTCAGCCGAGGAAATTGCCGAACAAGCTGCAAAGCTCGCATACAATCTGCTCACCCAAAATTCACTTAATTGCCCGGCTGTCCTCGAAGCCTTTGAAAACTACTCTGCAATAGCAAATGAGAAAATCGATGAAGAGCTGGAGTACCTCTACAGTATCGTCCTGAATGACTGCGGCAGAACCACAAAAAGCAAAGAGCTATTACAAAAGATAGCTAACCGCCCTGCCGGGAACTGGCGTAATAGAGCGAAATTAGACCTCATAGTACAACAGTTGCAGCAAACTCAAGGCAAAAACCAAAGCCGACAAAATGAACTACTTGAACAACTAAGCTACTTTATCTTAAACTGTAAAGGTCAGGATAAAAACAGCGACAGACTACGTGCGGAAGCCATAACCATTTATTGCCAAGCGCTTCTTGAATCGCCAGACAAATTGTCAGCCGAAAGAGTATTAAATATTTTAGACAATGCCGAAACTACCCGCGGCATACGGCTTGACTTTTTCAAAGCAAAAGCACTTCAACAATTAGGCCGGTTAGAGGAGTCGGTCCACCATATGTTTTTAGCTATCAGGATTAACAGCGGCTCACTTGCCGACGAAGTAATGGAACTGCTGGCTAAAGTTCTTGATACAATCGACGAGTTAGAATTACAAGCGGATGATTTTGATAAAACGATTCAGGATTGTAAAAAGCTGGCTGAATTCAGCCATAAATCTATTAACGACCGGCAATCAGGTTTGCTTCTGGCAGAAATTTCTACCCTCGCATCAGATAAAGATAAGGAAAAATTATCAGAAACTGAAAAACTACTCAACAATATGGCCAGAGACAGCGATGCCAACGATGTCGACTTTCTTCGCTGCCGGGCAAGACTGCTCACCGAGCTGGGCAAATTCGACGAGGCAGTAAAATTGTGGGATAAAATTTGCAAAATACGAAAAAGCCAGCTGACCTCGGCAAACCAGCGAAGCTGGAAATGGTGGCGGGCCAAGTTTTATGAGCTTCACTGTTGCGCAAAAATATCACAAATACAAAAAGAGAAAGTCCTACATACCATTGAGGTCCTCGAAAATAGTTTCGCCGACATCCCGCCTTTGTGGGCTGAAAAACTAAGCTCGCTGAAACAACAGTGCCAGCATAGCGAAAAGCGAAAAACACAAGACGTAAGACCATAGCATGGAATTCAAAGTTTTAGTTGGTTATTAGCTTAAAAAGTCTAAGATTAAGGACAAGAATAAAATGAATTGGAACAAAACTTTTCGTGTATCACTATTCGTGTGCATCACACTATCCTTGTCTGTCCCTGCCATCTATGCTGTGGAGCAATACAAGCAAGTGAGCAGAGATACAATTTCCCGAATCGTGGACGGCAGGCACGATAATGCCATAAAACGCTTTGAAGACTATCTCAAAAAACATCCTGAAGATATTGAGTCCCTGTACGGCCTGGCGGTTGCTTACGCACAAAAGAAAGATATTGACAAAGCAATGGCCTACGTCAAACAGGCCGTTGACGCAGGGCTGCCCTTCGGCCGTTTCCTCGCCGGCCCGAGGGATTTGCTGAAACCCCTGACCGACAGCACCGAATTTCAGGAACTCTCGAAAAAACACGCCGTCGAACTGCTGCACGGCCCTATGCTCGGCTGCGTTACCGACAGCAGCGCGAAGTTCTGGGTGCGTACGACCAACAAAGTACCCATACAAGTTCTCGTAAGCGCCTCAAAGGCAATGCACCCAATCATCAAGTCCGCCATTGTAAAAACCGACGCAGGCAAAGACTTCACAGCCGTACTATCTGTGGATGGACTGCGGCCGAATACCCAGCACGATTATTATTTGCTCGTGGACGGCGAGATGGTGTCGAGACAACCACACAAACGATGGCTATTGCGCACGTTCCCCGCTGCCGGCGAGAAAGTGAAGTTTCAAATCGGCTTCGGCGGTGGAGCAGGATATACGCCTCAGTACGAAAGAATGTGGAATACGATTGCCGTACACAATCTGACCGCATTTCTTCTTCTCGGCGACAATGTCTATATCGACAACCCGACAAGACGCGCCGTCCAGCAATACTGCTATTATCGCCGTCAAAGCCGCCCTGAATTTCGAAGCTTCACCGCCTCCACAGCCATCTACGCCATCTGGGACGACCACGATTTCACCACCAACGACGGTTGGGGCGGCCCAGAAATCGACAAACCCGAGTGGAAGATTCCCGTCTGGCGCACATTCCGCAACAACTGGAACAACCCGAACTACGGCGGGGGAAAAAACCGACCCGGCTGCTGGTTTGATTTTTCCATCGGCAATGTGGACTTCTTTATGCTCGACGGCCGCTATTATCGGACAAACCCCAGGACCAAAAATCCCTCCATGCTCGGCGACGCCCAGAAAAAATGGCTATTCAAAAAGCTAAAGGCCTCTACGGCCTCCTTCAAGGTTCTCGCCTCGCCGGTGCCCTGGGCCTTTGGCACAAAGCCCGGAAGCCGCGACACCTGGGAGGGCTACAAGCAGGAACGCGAGGATATCTTTTCCTTTCTTGAGGAAAACAGGATTGACGGCGTAATTCTCCTCTCAGCCGACCGTCATCGCTCTGACATGTGGAAGATTGAATCCGCCTTGGGCGGAAACGGATATGACTTATATGAGTTCGAAAGTTCAAGACTCACCAACATCCACACGCACGGGCTAATGCCGGGTCGCTTATTCGGCTACAATAAGAAATGCTCCTTCGGAGTGCTCTCATTCGACACAACCATAGCGGACCCGGAAGTAACTTACCGCATTATCAGTATTGATAACGAGGTTATCTACACGCTCTCGCTCAAGAGCAGTCAGCTAACACACAAAAAAGCAAAATAAGAATGGTGCAAACAATAGTGCAACTTAGTAAATAATTTGCATAAATAGCTGCGATAAACTATAATATGTAAAATGCGAAAAACCGGATTTAATTTGCGAATAGGAACATAATAATGGCCAAGCGATCGAACATTAAAAAACCTAAGACAATCTGCAGCTTCTGCGGGCGGTCGGCAAGCCAGGCTGACGCCTTCATAGAAGGACCAAACAAGGTCTTTATTTGTCCGGAATGCGTGGACCTGTGCTACAACATCATCCAGCAGGACCAAAGACGAGTCAGCAGGGCGGGCCTGCGCCTGAAAGAAATGCCCATGCCCAGAGAAATAAAGGAATATCTCGACCAGTATGTAATTGGGCAGGAACACGCCAAAAAATATATCTCAGTTGCCGTTCACAACCACTATAAACGCCTTCTACACACCGATAGTGACGACAGCGATGTTGAAATAGACAAATCCAATGTTCTCTTAATCGGCCCGACCGGCTCCGGCAAAACACTGCTTGCCCGCACCCTCGCCCGCAAATTGAAAATGCCGTTTGCAATATGCGATGCAACCACCGTTACCGAGGCCGGATACGTCGGCGAAGACGTTGAAAATTTTCTGCTGCGACTGCTGCAGTCCGCCGATTACGATATAGAAGCCGCCCAGCGAGGAATCGTCTATATCGATGAAATAGATAAGGTCGGCAAAACCACCCAGAACATTTCGATTACACGTGACGTCTCCGGCGAAGGCGTCCAGCAGGCGCTGCTGAAAATGCTCGAAGGAACTATTGCCAATATCCCGCCGCAGGGCGGAAGAAAGCATCCGGAACAATCTTACATACAACTTGACACCACGCAGATACTTTTTATATGCGGCGGAACCTTTGTGGGCCTGGAAAATATCGTCAAGAAACGGCTCGGCAAAAAAATGATCGGCTTCGATTCGGAATTGTCCGGCCGAACCGATGAAAAAACCGAGTACAGCGATATAATTCAGCAGGTCATACCGGAAGATATCATCGAGTATGGAATGATTCCCGAAATGGTGGGCAGACTCCCGGTAATTACCACCCTCTCAGCTCTTGATGAAGATGCCCTTATAGACATACTAACCAAGCCGAAAAATGCGCTGAGCAAGCAGTATCAAAAATTTTTCGAGATGGAAAATGCCGAGCTTGAATTTACAGACGGCGCCTTACACGCACTGGCACGGAAGGCACTCGAGCGTGACACCGGCGCCAGGGCACTACGCGCGATTGCTGAGGAGCTGATGGTTGATTTAATGTATCAACTGCCGGAAGAGCCAAAGCCCACAAAATACGTAATTACCCGCGACATTGTCGAAGGCAAGGCCGAACTCTTCACAGCAAGACAAAAAGCAAAAAAAGAATCAGCATAAAGTTTCATCTGACGGCAATTGGGCTTCAAAACTACTCCGAGCCCCGTTAGAAATCTTCCTTTTTTGTGTCCTGTTGCCTTTGTGGAATTTCTAACGGGGCGACCCAGTTCGCTCATCCCTTAAGGCCACTAACCCGCATTTCTCACAGCACCAGTTGAAAAAAGCTCCTTTTCTGGTATAACTTGTTTAGAAAAAACAAGTTAACAAAAAGAAAAGGAGCAATACAATGAAAACACACTGTAATCAAAAAACCCTCGAATTTCAAAC
>JAUVYQ010000270.1 GCA_030603035.1 Phycisphaerae bacterium
CGCGTGCTCAACGCCCAGGGTGCCTTATTTGACGCTCAGAATGCCGCTACGGAAGCTCTGGTAAATTATGCTATCGCGACATTAAACTTCTATTGTGCTACCGGAGTGCTTCAGGTGCGCCCGGACGGAATGTGGGAGAAAGAAAGTGCACAGGGGAACAAGACTAAAGACCAGAGACCAACAGCTAAAGTCTTGCGTCCTGAGTCTTGAGTCTTGTGTCCTGCTACTGATATGTAGCACCATAGGCCGTGCTTATAACGTCCCGCCTGAAGAAGTTCTCATTTATCGTGGAACCAGTGACACTTCTGCTGCGGTCGCAGTGAGTGAAAAGATGTTCATCGTGGCCGACGATGAGAATAACGTATTGAGGGCTTACAAAACCAATGCATCTTGCTTTCCTGTTTTCTCTTATGACCTGACACAGTTTCTTGGCATTGAGCCGGAACACCCCGAGGCCGTCAACGCGAAACTCCACAGTGGCGGAGCCGTCGTTGTTGCGAGTGACTTTTTGTGTGCTGTGCCATTGTACCTCGGTGACATTATTAGCTACTTTGGGCAGGAACCGCAGCTTGATATTGTAAATTTTGCCTTCCGGTATCATTGACCAGGCGCGGCCGAGGTAGTCATACAAATCGAATTTCTCGCCACCCAGGAAGCATTTCTCCGTGCTTTCTAATTCCTTGATGCGGTTAAGCTTGAATGTGCGGATGCTTTTGTGCAGGTTGGAGAGGCCGATTACATACCAAGCCCGGCGGTTGTAGAGCAAATGATAGGGACACAACTCGACGTCAATAACTTTGCCCTCGAAAAGCGAGTGGTAGCTGATGTTCACCTTGCGTTTCTTGGCGATAGCTTCTTGCAATTGTGCGAAGGTTTTATCAAGTCCGCCAGGATGGCGGATAGTAGCCTGAGCGCTGAGTCTGGTAGAGATATTTTGCAGGGCGGTATTGCAATATTGTCTGATTTTGGCAGGCAGATTGTTTTCGATTTTCAGAGCGGCCAGCAGGGCTGAATTTCTGAACGGCAACTGTATCTGGTTGCTTGCCTTGTGGGCCAGAAGAAGCAGACTCAGTGCCTCCTGGAGGTTCAAATCTACAGGTGGCAGGAAGAATTCAGGCTCTATGGTATAACCGCCGGTCCTGGCATCGTAGTGGTACGGGACGCCGATAGCCCGCAGTTCTTTCAGATCGCGGAAGACCGTCCGCCGGCTCGTTCCAAATATTTTCGACAAATCATTAACGGCATAGCTTTTTCCTGCTTGCAATGTTGTTAAAATCTGGATGACTCTACTAATTCTGCTGGGTTTCATAGCCTGGCTCCTTTCCCGTATCCCGTGCCTCGTACCCCGATTCACGATTTATAAACCACAATTCCCGATTATACGGCCAATATGGCGGTAGTGTCAAAATTTTACCTTGACATTTTCGGAGACGGCCCGGAACTTCTCGGTTTCGGAAATGTTGTGGCGCCGAGCCCGATTTTCTCCGGTGGTGTCGAGCCCCGTTAAAGGGACCCCGCTTGCCCCCCTGCTTCTGCCGAGAGGCATCCTGTGGATTGCGAAGCAAACCGGGGGGCTTTGCGGGAACCCAAATCGCCCCTTCTGTCTGAATTTCAAATCTCAAATTTAAGTGTACGGGGTTGACAGCCGGGCTGATAGCTGCTATAATAAGATAGATAATCAATGGTGGGTTTTGTGCCGCCCAGAGGGTAAAATGATGAAAAACGTCTCTGTTTTTGTGTGTAAAGTGGTTTTGGGTATTATACTGTGTGCTCTGGTTTTTCTGCCTTACGGCTGTGGCCCTTACGCGCAGCTGGGTGAGACCGAGGCAGAGGCCAGGAGAAGGCATCTGCGCAATGCTCGTATTAATCGGCAGGAGCTGGCCGAAGACATAGACACGGCCCTGTTACTTGATAAGCCGAGCAGGTTGACTGATAAAAGGATACCCTGATACGCAGAAGCTAAAAGCTAAAGGTTGGAAGCCATAACTTAAAATCCAAAACTTTTACGTTTTTGGCTTTACGTTTCGCACTTTCTTCAAAGGGATTTGATTCGTGGAAACGCTCATCGACTATTTCGACAGGGTGGGGGGATACGATTGGTGGGTCGTTGCCATTGAGTTGTTTCTTATCGGCCTTGTTGTCTACTGGGCTGTGGACTTCCTTGAAG
>JAUVYQ010000105.1 GCA_030603035.1 Phycisphaerae bacterium
GGAATAAAAACAGGTATTCGTATGGCAAAACACAATATTGCAAACCTCGATTACTGTTTCTTACTGAGCAAAAACGGCTATGCGAGAGTTTCTGGTAAGCTTTTAAGCTTCCCATTTGTTCAATTAGCGTAAGACACGAGGTAACTTCCTCTATTTTCCGAAATCATCCTTGGTGCGGTTCTCCGCTATATCTGCCATCTCTATGGCGGTTTGTATTATACCAAATTTCAAACAAAAGTCAAGAAGAAAATTGGCCACAGATTTCGCAGATTTCAGGATTTTTATTAACCGCAGAGAACGCTCCCATTTACCTCCAGCGTAACGTCTCAATCTGTCAATTTTGTACGTATTCTAACTCTTTCTGGCAAAATGTCCACAGTATCTTTGGCAAGTAGCCAAGGGAGCAGCCCGGGCAAAGGGGCTGGGCAACAGGGATAGGTTATCAGGTAATCAGGTAATCAGGTTGCAGGATATCAGATTATCAGGGTATCAGGATAGCTCGATGTGAGGCGAGGGGCAAGGAAAGAAAAGAATATCGAATATCGAACAAGGAATGATGAATGTCGAAGTGGGCGGCGGGGGCGATAGGTTATCAGGTAATCAGGAAATCAGGATAACGAACCCTGCGTAAAACCTTTCGACTCCTTCGGCGGTGCTCAGGACAGGTGCGCTCAAGACAGGCGCAGGGGGTAAACGCAGAACGAAAACCCCCTGCGATGCAGGGGGCTGATAAATGTGTTTCGTATGGGTTGGGGACGTGCCGAATGAATCGGCAGGCTAACTATAATCAAATCAGAGGGCGGGTTAGCCAAATTTGCCTGAACGCTTACAAAATTTTGCCCTTAAACTACCCGTTAGCCAGCGGTCTTCAAACGGAAGTAGAATCTCCGGCCCTGACTGTTTCCTTCCAACAACTTCGCTGGGTAGCCCTTATGCCTGAAACAACGGTAATCGTCAGCATGAGTATAAACACTATGGTCGTGAACCAATATCCCCACTCGGCGGTCTGGACATGAGCCATTTTTATTATCACGGTGCCGATGGCAAAAGACTGGAGAAACATCTTGACCTTGCCGGAGACGGTGGCGGCAAAGTTGACGCCGCGAGCTTCTGCAATATGACGCAGCACGGTAACGTAAACTTCCCTTAAGGTGAGTATGCCCGCCACCGACCACTGAACAGCCGCCAATGCCCCTGGGCTGAAACCAAAAAGCTTGGGCTCACCAATTATGGCAAAACAAATAAAGGCGCCGCAGACGAGGACTTTGTCGGCCAGCGGGTCTATCATTCGGCCGAGCTTGCTGACAACGTTTAATCTCCTGGCGATGGCGCCATCGACCATATCAGTCAGGCTGGCGACAACAAAGATGGCAAATGCTATGTCGAGAAAAATTGCCCTGTTCTCGGCGTCAGGTGGCGGTGAGTAAAGAATCATAATCAGAAAAACGACGGTTAAAACGAGTCGGCCAAAAGTCAAAATGTTCGGAATAAGTTTCAGCATAATCCAAAGTTTACCCCGTTACCGGCATAATTCAATACTAAATTTGCTCAACGAGCAAATCGTAGTCTTTCGTGGCAACGACTTTTGTATTGATGAACTGTGCGGGTTTTGCCGAACAATTTTTTATGATGCAGATGCTGTCGATATCGGGCGCCTGGCCGTAAAAGCGCCCCTTGCCCGTGCCTGCACGGTCAACCCCGTTAGAAATCGGCGTGTTAGCCCGTAAGTTTTCGTTAGTCTTACGGGGCTTACTTCTAACGGGGCCAACGGAATCAACCAGGCAGGTAAGTTTACTGCCGACCCTGTTTCTATTTTTGGCAAAGACGATTTTCTGCTGGGTGAGCATCAGCTCTTCGAGTCGCTGCTGTTTTATCCGGTCAGGAACTTGAGCGGGCATATCGGCTGCGTCGGTGCCGGATTCGGGATAGAACCTGAAACAGCCGAGTGCGTCAAACTTCGCCCATTTGATAAAGTCCAGAAGCTCGTCGAATTGTCGGTCGGTTTCGCCGGGGAAGCCGACTATCAGAGTTGTTCGCAGTGAACAATCGCCCAGCCGCGAGCGCAAGTTTTCAATCAGTCGGCAGATGCGCTCTTTGGTATCGGGCCGGCGCATGGCCTTTAAGATTTTATTGTTTATGTGCTGGATGGGGACATCCAAATAATTGACGATTTTTTCACTTCTTGTGATGGTTTCGATTAGCTCATCATCAATTCCCGCCGGGTAAAGATACATCAATCGAATCCACGCCAGGCCGGCAATTTTTTCAAGCTCCCTTACAAGTGCAGCCAGGCCGGTTTTTACCCCGTTAGAAATCACCGCCAACAGGGAGCAGACGTCGGGCGTCTTACTTCTAACGAGGTTTATTTTCAAATCGCGCCCGTAGTATGTGGTGTCCTGTCCGATTATGTTTAACTCGACTGCGCCTGCCGAGACCAGTTCGACGGCTTCGGCAAGAACAAGCTCTTTGGGCTTGCTTCTAAACGGGCCTCTGATTGCCGGTATTGTGCAAAAAGAGCATCGGTGATTGCAGCCCTCGCTGATTCGCAGGTACGCCCAATGACGTGGGGCAATAAGTAATCTGGTTCTATCATCACTGATTGCGTGCGGCGATTGCTCCAGGAAAGCAGCGGGCTGCTCGCAAGAAAGAGTTTTTTCGATTATCCGGGCAATATTGTCCCGCTGGCCAAGGCCGACAATGGCGTCAATACCGTCGGCCTGGTTGAAAAGCTCCCGGCCTAATCTCTCCGGCAGACAACCTGCGACGATTACCTTTTTTACCCGCCGCGGCGGGTTGAGTTTGCAGGCCACCGCGCGTTTTACTGCCTCGAGCGCTTCAGCTTTGGCCGGAGCGATAAACCCACACGTATTGATGACAACAATATCGGCATTCTCAGGCTCGGCGGTTATCAGCAAACCCGCCCGGGCAATTTCGGCCAATATCCTTTCGCTATCAACTATATTTTTAGGACAGCCCAGCGCTATGAAGCCGACGGTTACTTTTTTTTGCCTTTTTTTGGCCATAATCCGATAAGAATAGCAAAAAAATGCGGTTTGGTCTAATGTTGATTTGGGTAAGATTAAAGTAATTATTTTTGCTCAACTAATTAAAATATGCTTGACGATAGAGAAATATGCAATATAATAATGCGAGATACCGTTTTTATTTACGTTACGTTAAAAGTGCTTAGGCACAATAGGAGTGGTTTGCCTGTTAGACGTAGGTTCATAAGGGCGGTTATTGATTATGGACAGCAGCCAGAAAATTAGCCGCAGTCAAGCGCTGATTGGGGCTTTGGTTGTAATAACTTTGCCGTGTATTTGCGGCTGCGGGGAGTTATTAGGCACAAAACCTGCCGAATTTCAATCCGAAAAGATCCTCAGCGATTTGAGTGCAGTTAGAATCACACCCGAGCCCAATATCCCTCTGCCGCAAATCTACAAAGACCCACCTAAAATCGTCAAGCATATAGTCGGTGGCGCTGAAGAGTGGAAACTATTCTACTTCGGCCAGTACCTTACCTCAGACGAATTACAAGCTATCGTCCATGAGATGTTTGCCACGCTACTTTTCAACGCAAAAGGTAAATCAACTACCATCAAGGACTACAAGGTCATCAGCATCCGCCCTACCAACCAGTTGATAGTAAGATGCCCACTCAAGGAAGATATCGACGCGGTACTTGAAACTCTGGAGTGGTCGGATGTCCCGCCGGTTCAGGTTAAAATAGATTGCATTATATCCGAGGTTTATGCGGATAAGACACTGGACCGGTCAACCACTATAGAAATCTTAGACCTATTCGGTGAGGATATTGCTTTGAAACCTGCCGGTATACCTTTCATCGAGCAGCTTCGCTTGTTAGTGGAGGAAGGGGAAGAAGTATTCCCTGCATTTCCCGGGGCCGTCCTTAGAGACGTAGCTCGTGCAAAAATGGGGCTTAAGGCCGGATACTTGAGCGATAAATTCACAGCTTTGGTGGATGTGTTGGAGTCTCACGGTTATCTCAAAATCCTGATGAACCCCACCCTTGAAACCGTCAATGGCCAGATGGCAAAAATCTCGGCGACTCAAAAAATACCGCTGCAAAGGATAACTACAGAGCGTCCGGAATTGGATTATGTAACAACGCAATTCGAATATGTGGAGATAGTGGATTCGCTTGAAATCACTCCCCACGTCTACTTTGGAGACAGCTCCATCGGCCTGAAAACAAAGATCGTTCTCAGCTCAAAATTAACTCCCGAAGGCGTCAAGCAAATAAGCATCGTCACCAAAAAAGAAATCGACAATAAAGAAAACCGCATCAGACAAGGCGAAAGTCTGGTAATTGGAGGGATAAGAAAGATTGAGGAGCGTGATGTTGTCCGCGGCTTCCCAATCCTAAAAGACATACCCTTCCTCGGCATGCTGTTCTCAGGCAGAGATTTTGAAGAGCGAGCCGTGGAGACTATATTCATATTAACCCCGACCTTCTCCACCGGCGGCATCCCAAGAGAAGAAATGCTCGAAGAGCTCAAAAGAAAACACGAAAAGGCTTCCTCCAAATTCATGGACCCCCTCGGCATCAAAGCCCTCGAAAGAGAACACCAGCGCAAAGCCCGCGAGGCTGAGGAAGCACGTATCAAGGCCGAGGCAGAAAAAGCAGAGGCCCGACACGCCGTCAGAGAGGCCGACGAGCAAGTCAAAAAAGCAAAGGCCGAGACCGAACAGGCAACAACAAAAACCAAAAAAGCTACTGCTGCCGAACAGCAGGCAAAAGTCGAAGCTGAAAAAGCAAAGACCGAAGCTAAAACAGCCGCAGAAAAAGCTGCTGTCGCCGAGAAGCAAGCACAGACCGAAATAGAAAAATTAAAAGCCGAGGCTGAAAAGGCGAAGGCCGAGGTCGAAAAAGCAAAAGCTGATGCACAAAGGGCAGCGGCCGAAGCCGAAAAAGCAAAAGCCGATGCAGCAAAAACCAAAGCTGAAGCCGAAAGGTTAGCGGCAGAGGCCAAAAAGGCCAAAGCTGAAGCCGAAGAAAAGGCCAAAGCTGAAGCCGAAGAAAAAGCCAAACGAAAAGCCAGGGCAAAAGCCAAACGAAAAGCCAGGGCGAAAGCCAAACGGGAAGCCGAGGAAAAGGCCAAACAAGAAGCCGAGGCAAAGGCCGAAGCTGAAGCCGAAGAAAAGCCCGAGGATGAAGCTGAAAATACCGAACCTGAAGATGTGAAGCCCTATAGTCGTGTCAAACCTGAGCGGCGTTATTAAAATTTGATTTTTAGTGGAGTGATGGTATATGGATAATCTCGACAGCAGCAAAGCTTCCGGCAATGAAAATCTCGACGCACCAATTCCTTTTGACGAAGACCTTGACAGGCCGATTCCCTTTGACGATGTCAATACGAGCGAAACGGGTGTTTCACACGCGCCTTTGACTTTAGGCGGTGGCGGCCCGGCAGAAGCGCGAAAGGTTGAGGCGGCGCCTCAGCTAACGAGGCCGGTTGAAAAAAAGCCGCAGGAAAAAATAGTTTCCTCCGACCGAATCACGGGCATAAAAACCTTCTTTACAAAACTGCACCCGGGCGCTATGGAGTTTCTGGACGAGCAAATCGGTAAGTGGCTAAAAGCAAACCCCGGTGTTACGATAAAACGAACAAATGTAACAACGGGCGAGGTCCAGGCCAAAAAGACCGAGCCTAATATCATAATTACGGTCTGGTATTAGTTCGCATCTCGCAGCTCGGAGTCAAACCACAAGTCACGAGCGACGAGATACGAGCAGCTTTCTCAGCTGGCTCTCACCGCAATCATTCTTTCAAAGGCCAGCCTGGCGGACACGGCCCAAGCCACACAATACGCAATACCAAATACAAACATCGAAGGACAGCAGTGTGAACCCCGTTAGAAGTGAAACGCCCAGCGTCTGTCCTGCTAACAACAGGACTTCTAACGGGGCGAACTGCGAATAGAACCCGGGGCTAAGTATGCACATCAGTTAGCCACAAATGCAACGTGCACTCACAATATCACTATATTCAGCAAAAATCCCTGGCATAAAATTTCTTGACATATTGTGCGGCTTACATTACTTTTCTTCTTTTAACTGTCCGTACGTGGCAGATGAAGGAAATTTTCTAAACTGTTTGGAGGTTTTTTGTGGCTAAAGAGCTGACTCGTGAACTCATTAACGCAGGGGTCCATTTTGGACACAGTGTGAGCCGATGGAATCCCAAAATGGCCCCGTTTATCTTCGCAAAACGCGGTAATATTCATATTATTGACGTGAAAAAAACCTTAAAGGGGCTGCTCATAGCCAGAAAGCTCCTTGCTGAGGTGGTCTCTTCCGGCAAAGATGTCGTTTTTGTAGGCACGAAGCGTCAGGCCCAAAAAGCCGTGCAGGCGGTTGCGGAAAAGTGCGGGATGTATTATGTCTCCGAGCGGTGGCTCGGCGGGATGCTTACCAACTTTAGAACCATACGCTCTCGACTGCAAAGACTGGAGCAGTTGGAAGCTATGCAGGAAAATGGAACACTTGAGAGTGAAAGCAAGAAGCAGGCGTCGAGACTCAAACGCGAAATGCGAAAGATAAAGAGTAATCTCGATGGCATTCGCAAGATGTCTCGTCTGCCGGGTGCTGTTGTGGTGGTTGACGCCAGAAAGGAATATCTTGCCTTGCGTGAGGCCAGAAAGCTGGGGATTGCAACAGTGGGACTTCTCGATACGGATTCGGACCCTGATACGGTGGATGTGGCGATACCGGCCAATGATGATTCCATCAGAGCAATCGATTTGATACTCAACGAGCTGGCCGATGCGGTGGCGATTGGTAAAACGATGGTTTCAGCTCGTCCGGAACCGAAGCAACGCCCGAGGCGGGTCCGCTCAAGAAAGCCAACGTTGGCCCGTGCCGATGAAGCCAAACCCGAGACTGTTACCGTTGTCGAGCAGACCTCAGCAAAGACCGCAGAATCGCCTTCGCAACAAGACCAAACACAGCAGCAGGAACCAAAACAATCAACCTCGTAGTGCGTCGTGCGTATTGAGTATTGCGTAAAAACTAACTCCGCACGCAATACGCAATACGATATGCGCAATACGAAATTAGGAGTTTTTAAGATGGCGGAAATTCCAGCTTCAATGGTGGTGAAACTGCGAAAGATGACCGGACAGGGAATGATGGACTGCAAAAAGGCACTCCAGGAAGCGAACGGTAACATCGAGCAGGCTATGGGGATACTTAGAAAAAAGGGGCTTGCAACTTTAGCAAAACGCGCCGAGCGCGAAACTTCCGAGGGTACAATTATCTCTTGGGAAAGTGAAGATGGAAAGTGGGGCGGGTTGGCTGTGCTTCGCTGCGAAACTGACTTTGTAGCGAAGAGCGACGATTTCATCCAGATGGTAGAAGCCATCAAAGAAGGTATACAGCAATGCGACGCCAATGAAGGGGGAGACCATCTGCTTGACACTACGGTCGATGGAAAGAGACTGACCGATATGCTGAATGAGGTAGCCGGTAGGACAGGTGAGAAAATCCAGCTTGTTAAGAAAGAATATGAGAGATATCATCTCGATGGCCCAGGGCTTATAAGCACTTATATTCATTTCAACGGGAAAGTAGGCACAATGGTCCAGATTGAGACCAGCGACGAAACGACAGCGGCGGCAGACGCGCTAAAGCAGACGGCAGCCGATATAGCAATGCACATTACCGCAACCAAGCCGTTGTCGCTGGATAAAGACGGGATTAGTCCTGAGACAATCGAGCAGGAGAAGGCCATTTTCGCCGAGCAGGTCAAGAACAAGCCTGCAAACATCATAGACAGGATTGTTCAAGGCAAGATAAAAAAGTTTTTTGTCGAGAATTGTCTCCTCGAGCAGCGATTTGTCAAGGACGACAGCAAATCCGTTGCCCAGGTCCTCGCCGAGGCCGCCAAACAAACCAGCGGCGAGGCAAAAATAAAAAGATTTGTCCGATTCGAAGTCGGATAAGAAGCGTGCCTTGTGAATCGTGAATCGTACCTCGACCGAGATATGAAGTACGAAATACGAGATACGAAGAAAATGGTTAAGAGCAAATATAATCGCGTGTTATTGAAACTTTCCGGCGAAAGTTTTTGCAAACCCGGCGGATTCGGTATTGACGCCGCTGAGCTTAAATCAATTGCCGAAAGGATAACAGAAATCTGCAAGCTCGGGCCGCAGGTCGCAATCGTGGTTGGTGGAGGCAATTTCCTTAGAGGAGAGAATTTTTCGCAAATCTGCAAAATACCCAGAAACACGGCCGATTATATGGGGATGTTAGCCACTATTATCAACGCCTGTGCCCTGCAGGAGACGCTTGAGAAACTGGGTCAGCCGACGAGGGTCCTCAGCGCAATCGAGGTCGCGGCGATATGTGAGCCGTTTATTCGCAGAAGAACCCTTCGGCACCTCGAACAGGGAAGGGTTGCGATATTGGCCGGCGGAACCGGAAATCCTTTCTTCACCACCGATACCTGTGCGGCCTTAAGGGCTTCGGAGCTCGATGCAGACCTGCTCATAAAGGCAACGAAGGTCGAGGGCGTCTACAGCGATGACCCCGAAAAAAATCCGGATGCAAAGCTGTTCGAGAAATTATCTTACGATGATGTGTTAAAGAAAAACCTTAGAGTAATGGACCATTCGGCAATAAGTCTTTGCCGGGACAACAATATTCCTATCATTGTTTTGAATATTTTCAAAAAGGGAAACATAGCAAAGGCCCTTTGCGGCCAGCAGGTCGGCACCAAAATAGTGATGCGTCGTGCGTGATGCGTATCGCGTGAGGGAAAAGACCAAATACGATATACGCAATACGATATACTCAATACGAAATGAGGCTACAGATGCCCGCTAAAGAAATACTCTCCGAGAGCAAATCTAAAATGAAAAAGGCGCGCGAAGCCCTCCAGAATGAGTTAAAAACCGTTCGGACCGGAAGAGCTGCTACGGGGCTGATTGAAAATATAAAGGCCGATTATTACGGGACGCCTACGCCCTTGAAACAGATGGCGACCCTGGCAACGCCAACGGTAGATATGATTGTGATTAAGCCGTTCGACCCCACTTCGGTCAAAGAGATCGAAAAGGCAATCAAAAGCAGCGACCTGAGCATCGCACCGGTCGTGGACGGCAAACTAATCCGGCTCAACATTCCACCGCTCAGTGAGGAAAGAAGAAGGCAGCTCGTCGGCCAGGCCAAACAGATGGGCGAGCAGACGAAGGTTACTATTCGCAACATACGAAGAGACGCAAATAAG
>JAUVYQ010000122.1 GCA_030603035.1 Phycisphaerae bacterium
TCTGGTATGATCTGGAGCAGAGCCGGCTCATCAGCAACATTGGCTTTGCGGGTTACCTGGGTGAATAAAAGGTGGGACAAGTTATGGTCGCAACAACCATTAGCAGCCTGAAAAATCCACCTACAAACTTGACGGGCACCCGTTCTGGCAGGGCTATGACACAGAAATTGAAAACTGAAAGCTAAAAGTGTAAAATTGCTGGATTTCAAAGTTTTTCGCTTTACGTTTTTCGTCTCTTATGCCGCGGGTGGAGGAAACCGGGGAACCCGGTAACAGTTTATTCTTGATTTGTCCCGACAATCCCGTTAAATTAAATGGGCTGTTAGCGGAGATTATAGTGGTGAGTATGGCCGATAGTAACGAACAAACCGATGCCGATATTCTGCAATGCAAAGCGGATATCCTTCGCACACAGGATATAATACCGCCACACGAGAAAAAAACACATCAGGAGCCGACTTCACAATCGGACGAAAAAGCGACACTTTCGTCTGCTGAAGGCGAGACATCCGTTGAAGAACGAAAAAAACCTGCCCCCGGCATTATCCTCGAAGCGCAGGCGGAACAGACAACCCCAGTCAAAGAAATACCGATGGAATCCGCCCCGCTCCTCGGAGGGGCGGGGCCCGCAGACGCAGAGCAGGAAAAGAGCGAAATACCGAAATTTGACCTTGCCGAAGAGATTATGGCCGAGCAGCGAAAAATCACTTCAATAAAAAGGAGAGCTCCCTGCAAAAAGATTGAAGCTCAAAGCCGAGAACCGGAAGTTGAGTTGATTAGCTATACTATTGAGCAGCCAACACCGCCGTTTACAGGGCAAGAACAAATCGTTGCGGAGATTGTATCAAGGGACATTGAAAAGCTGTGCAAGCGCGGTCCAAGGAGAAAAAATTAACCGCAGAGACCGCAGAGAGCGCAGAGAAATCAATAATCAATATCGAAGATCCGGCCTTCCTTGGACGGAATCAATAATAAACTGGTAGCAGAAAAAGGCGGATACCCATCCACAATCATAGGCGGGTCTACCGCTTTTATTGCTCTGTTGAAAGGCCTCGGTGTCATTCTGAGCGCAGCGAAGAATTTCGTTGTTTCCAGGCGATAAAGAGATTCTTCACTTCGCTGCGCTTCGTTCAGAATGACAACAAAAACGGTTAGTTTGAGTAATCTAATTGAGCTTGGCGCCGCGGGCGATGAGGATACATTGCAGCTCTTTGAGAGGCCGCAATGATAAATCCGAACTCAGTCCTTCCGCTGCCAATACCTCATCACAGACAGCCGGAGTAGGATTTTGCGATAGCTTAGCAAGGTAAATAGCACGCTTATCCTCTTGTAGAAGTAACAAAATATACCTCAAATTAAACTGACAAAATTCTCTTGTTTTAGAATTACTTGCTTGAAAAATGGTCGGTCAGTTGCTATAGTCTGCGGACGAACCAGAGTGAGTGTTTCCATTGTTTGTAAACGTCAAGCCGAAAACTTTTGACAGGACGGTATTTTCAATATGGATAGTGAGGAAAAAACCAGAGTGGATGGTCCGGCGCAGCGAAACAAATCGCTGGCTGGAGAAACAAAAGTTCGCCCATTATTTGGCAGTAGAAACAAGAAAGCCAAAGAGCCGGAGCTGCAACCACCCGCACAGAATCCTCCTAAGGTAGATTCTTCAGCAGATAAGAGGTTTGTGCCAACTTGCGCCATATGTGGAGAAAAACACTGGCCCTTCCACCCTTTCGTGCCGTGTATCAATGCCAGGAAGGCTAAGGCCAGGGCCAAAAAGGAGAAAGAGGCTCTTGCAGCAGCGCGAAAAAAAGCCAAGGCCGAAGCAAAAGCCAAGGCTCGCGCTGATAAAAACGCCGGAGTTGAAAAGAAAGCCAAATACGAGGCACGGTTAAGATCTGAGGCTGAACATCGGTTGGAGGCTGCGGCCGAACAAATCAGGCGGCTTGAGAAACAATTTGGAGATGAGATTGAGGCGCGGTGCAAAGCAGAAGCTCAGAGCAAAACTGAACAAAAGGCCAAAATACAGGCCCAGCAAGAACTAAAGGATTCTCGTGCTGCCATTGCGGACCTTCAAGCAAAGCTGAAGTTGGAATCTGGACAAAAAGTCAAAGCCCAAGAAAAGCTGGAAACTACAGCAAAGCAGCTGGCCGAAATTGAAGCCGAAGCTCAGAAAAACACAAAATCACTTAATGAGGCTTTATCAAAGGTAGAACAAAAAATTAAAGCCCAGGCTCAGGCTCAGGCCGAAGCGGAACAAAGAATTGAAGAGCAAAATAGGGAAATAGCCGGATTGCAGGTCCAGACTGAGGAAATGGCCCAAGGCCACGCAGCGGCACTATCTCAAGCAGAACAAAAGGCCAATAATCTAGCGCGCGAGAAAGCAGAGATTGAGACTCAAGCAGAGAAGCAGATTAAATCTTACGTTGAACAGCTGGGCAACACAAGAACTGAAAGTGCTAAGACGATAGCACAGGTGAAATCTGAACTAAAGTCAAAGGCCGAAGATTATGCCGAGTCGATAGTCAAAGCTCAAGCCGAGGCTGCCGAGGCAATAGCTGCGCAGAAAGAAAAATCCGAAGCCGAAACTGCTGAGAAAATATGCATGTTCAGAGCGGAAGCTTCAGATAAGTTCGCAAGGTTAAAGACACTACTCGAGGAGAAGACAAAAGAATACCAAGCCTTGCAAGAGCAAGCTGAAGTTAAAGCAGAATCGGAAAAGCACTCCCTGCTCAAAACCGAACAGCAGCTGCAGGACGCAGCAAAGCAAATCGCAAGGCTCGAGCAGCAGTTAAAGGTTGAAACTGAAGCCAGGCATAATGCAAAATCAGAGGCAAAAGAGCAGAAACAAGCTCTGGCTGAGGCTCAGGAGCAAATAGCCTCTTTGACTGAGCAAACAGCCCAGACCAAGACCGATGCTGCTGAGAAGATGGCACAGGTGAAATCTGAACTGGAGTCAAAAGCCAAGGACTATGCTGACTCAATAATCAGAGCAAAGACCGAAGCTGCAGAAGCCCTGGCAGAACAAAGAGAAAAGCTGGAAGCTGAAACTACTGATGCAATCGCCAAGGTCAAATCCCAAGCTACGGAGAAAAAAGTAAAACTGCAGTCGCAATTTGAGGAGAAAACTAAGGAATACCAGGTTCTGTTGGACAAAGCTGAGACGAATACTCAGTTGGAACAACAAACAAGAGCTGAAATTGAGCAGAAGCTTCTGGCTAACAGCGAGAAAATCGCCCGACTTGAGGAGCAGCTGCAGGCTAAAACGCAAGCCTTGTATAAAGCCGAAGACCTGTTCAAAACTGAGCGGCAAGAAAGAATGGGAGCTCAACACAAAGCGGAAGAGTACTCGAAGGTTGTTGAGCGGACGCAGACGGAACTTGAATCGCAAGCCAGGCTAACCGCTGAGGCACAAGAGCGACTCAAATCCTATGCCCAGCAACTGACCAGTATCGAAACCGAAGCCAAAGAAAAAATTAGCGCTTATGAGGAGCAAATAGAAAAAGCAACAACTGAAAGACGGGAGCAGGTAAGTGCCTTAAATGAGGCCTTGGCCAGAGCTGAGGAAAAGGCTAAGGCCCAGGCCGAGGCTAGAGCGCGAGCCCAGGTAGAACTTGACGCTGAACGCGAGACACGAACCAAAGCGCAGGAAGAAGCTAAGGGCTATGCGGAGGTCTTGGCTGCCGTGGAGGAGAGAGCTAAGGTCCAAGCCGATGAACTTGCAAAGGCGCAACAACTGTTGCAAGCCGAAACCAAAGCAAGAATTGGAGCCCAGGAAGAGCTCAAGTCTTTAAGCGAACAGCTAACCCAAATTAAAGTTGAAGCCGCCGAGCAAATTGCCGCTGCTAAATCCCTATCTGCCGAGACGATAGCAAAAGTGAAATCAGAGCTGGCGCAAAAAGCCAAGGAATACGCTGATTCGATAATAAAGGCAAAAGCCGACGCACAACAAGCGCTGTTAGCCGAAAAAGAAAGATGGGAAGCTGAGACCGACCGTTCAGTCGCCAAAGTAAAATCTGCAGCCGCAACCGAAATTCACAAACTAAAGTCACAGTTAGAAAAGAAGACTACAGAGTATACTCGCTCGATTGAGGAAGCTGAGGCGAAATTGCAGTCAGAAGCCAAACGTCGGACCAAGGCAGAAGAAAAAGTGAGAAATTACGATGCCATCGTTCGAGAAGCCAAGGCGAAAGCCGAGAAAAAAGCTCTTGTCAAAGTTGAGAGAAGGGCCAAGGTCATAGCCAGAGCGTGGGTAAAGGGCGAAAGGATGGCAAGGGCTGAGGCTGAGGCCAAGGCTGAATCCGAATCAAAGCAAAGAGCCGAAGCTGAAAAGAAACTCAAACTCATTGGCGGGCAATTGCCTAAGCTTGAAGAGCAGCTCAAGGTTCAGACTGAAGCCAAAGGTAACGCTGAGTCACAAGTTGCAGAATTTAAGCAAGCAACGTTGCAAGCCCAACGGCAGGTTAAATCTTTAGCCGAACAGCTGACCCAAATCAAAGCCGAGGCTGCCAAGCAAATTGCCGCTGCCAAATTCGAAGCTGCCGAGACGATAGCAAAAGTCAAATCGGAGCTGGAGCAAAAGGCCAAGGACTACGCTGATTCGATAGTAAAAGTCCAGTCCGACGTTGCTGACACAATAGACGCGGAAAGACAAAAGTTAGAAGTTCAAACTGCCCAAGCGATTGATGACATCAAAACCCAGGCAGCAAATGAGCTTGCAAGTTCGGAGTCGCAATTTGAAGAGGAGAAACAGCAATACGAAACCATGCTTGAAAAAGCTAATGCCCAAGCAAGCTCAGAACGCAGCTTAAGGTCAGAATCCGAGCAACATCTGAGAGGTTTGAGTGAAAAGCTGGCACGACTCGAAGAGCAATTAAGCATCCAGATGGTGGCCAAGCAAAAAGCTGAGGCACAAGTGGAGGAACAGAAACAGCAGGCTTCGGATGCAGACCAACGGTTTAAGACCTTGAGTGAACAGATGGTTCGACTTGAAGAGCAGCTAAACGCTCATGCCGAAGCCAAAACGACTGCTGAGTCGCAAGCTGAAGAACAAAAGCAGTTAGCTTTCCAAGCACACCAGCACATCAACTCACTGACAGAGCAAATTGCTCAGGTTGAAGCTGAGGCTGCAGAGAAGATTGCCGAGGTCAAGTCGGAACTCGAAGAGAGGGCTCGAGAATATGCCGATTCAATAGCAAAAACGCACCGCGAAGCCGCCGCCCAAATCACAGCTCAGCAGGAAAGCTCAGAGGCTAAAGCTGCTGAAACGGCAGAAAGGATTAGGACTGAGGCAGCAGAAGAGATTGCACTGTTGAAATCCCAGCTGCAAGAAAAGACTCAGGAATATGAGACCTTGCTCGAGGAATCTGCCACAGAAGCAGAATCAGAGCGCCGCTCAAGAGTTGAAGCAGAGCAGCGGTTCGAGGGCTCGCGACAGAAGGTCGGTCAGCTTCAAGATCAGTTAAGCGCTCAGTTAAGCGCTCAGGTAGAAGCCAGACACCAGGCTGAATCAAAACTCGAACAAAAAGAACAAGCTGTCTCGGATGCTCAGCAGCAAGTCAAATCTTTAACAGAGCGAGTGAGCCAGCTCAAAACAGAAGCAGCCGAGACCGTTGCGAAGGTCAAATCTGAGCTCGAGAGGAAAGCGATTGAGTACGCTAATGCAGTCACAAAGGCTCAGGCTGAAGCTGCTGAGATAGTCGCCACAGAAAGAAAGGCTTGGGAAGTTGAGACCGCGCAAGCAATTGCTAAAGTCAAAGCTGAGGCAGCAGAGGAATCGGCAAAGCTGAAATCAGAGCTGGATGAGAAAATCAAGAAGTACCAAACCTTGTGGGAAGAAGCTGCTGCTCAAGCAGAGGCAGAACGGCGGTCACAAGCTAAGTCTGAAAGACATCTCAACAGCATGAGTGATCAGATAGCTCGGCTTGAAGAGCAGTTGAAAGGCGAGACCAGTTCCAGACAGAAGGCTGAGACACAGGCAGAAGCTCAGGCAAGAGCTCAGGCAAGAGCCGAGCGCGAAGCTCAGCAGGAAGTCAAATCCTTAACCGATCAAATGGCCCAACTAAAGATGGAGACAGCTGAGACTAAAGCACAGGTCAAATCCGAATTGGAGCAAAAGGCCCGAGACTACGCTGAAGCGATAGCCAGAGTAGAAGAAAGGCTAAAAGCCGAAACTGAAGCGAGGTCCAGAGCTGAAGCCGAGAATGCCGAGGTTGAGAGAAAGGTCGAAGCTGAAAAACAAGCTAAGGTTGAAGCTGAACAGATGATAGCCAAAGTTAAGGCCGAAACAGATGAGGCGATAGCTAATCAGAAAGAACAGTCACAAACTGAAACCGCGGAAGCAATAGCCAGGGTAAAGGCTGAGGCTGAAGAGGCGATTGCCAAAGCCAAACAAGAAGCAGAAAAAAGAACCAACGCCTATGCTGAAGCATTAGCGAAAGAAGAAGAAAGAGCTAAGGCCAAAGCCCGAAGAAGTGACAAAGCCGAGGCAAAAGCTAAAGCCAAGGCGGAAAAAAGAGCCAAAGTTGAAATTGAAAAAATAGGCAAGGCAAAAGCCGAAGCAAGAGCTCAAGCTGAAGCAAAGGCCAGAGCTGAAGCAGAGGAGAAGGCCAATACCTATGCCAGAGCCAGGAAAGAAGCTGAAGCGAAAGCCGAATCTGAGGCGAAAGCCAGAGTTGAGGCAGAACAGAAAGCCAGGGTTTGTGCTGAGGCAGTAGCCGAAGCTGAAAAGAGGTTAGAGACCGAACGCGAAGCAAGAGTGACGGCTGAGGAAAAAGCTGAGGCCGAAGCAAAAGCAAGAGCTGAAGCGGAGGAAAGGGCCAAGTTGGAGGCTGAGGCGAGGATTGAAGCTGAAAAACATGCTAAGACTGAAACAAGGTTAAGAGCCAGGGCTGAAGAAAGAGCCAGGTTAGAGGCCGAGGCAAAACTCAGAGCTGAAAGAAAAGGTAAATCTCGAGCTGAAGAGAAGGCCGACGTCTCCTGTGTGGCAATACCCGCAACCAAAGAAGCCACAATAGCTGAATATCAACAAGGCGAGAAAGCTGAAGCAAAGTCAAAAACTAAAATTGTTGGTATTTCAATAAAAAGGGGAACTTGCGAATGTTGTGGCAAAAAAGGTTTTCCAAAGGATAAGTTACTCAAAATCGAATCCGGGCAACTACTCTGTCCAAACTGCCTCCACGCTTTAAGAAGCAGCGGAGTTTCCTAACTTTTTTAGTCTTGCCACAGCTGCAAATCCGACACGGTTAGCTTGGGCTCCATGGTTTGCCTATCAGGCTGCTCCCTCGAGAATACAGATGACAATAAGGATTCTCCACGATCCAAATATGTTATGCGCTTTGACTGATTAAAACTTCCTGAGTAAGACTTGGACGTACAACATAGGGGTTAATTGAGTTAGCTATTACTTAATCTGACACTTCTGTTAGTGAACTTTCGCACTTTTGCCAATGCGTTAACTTAGGCAATTTGCACCAATAGGCCGATTTGAAGACGGTCGGATTATTTTTGGCAAGTTCGAGGTTTTTACCGAACATACATAAAATACAAAATGGCGTGTAAGCGCTTGTTTCATAAGGTTTTCCTTAATAAAAAAGTGCGAAACTTGACATACCAATAATCCTCTTTATTCCACTATTATACCAAATCTGCCTGATAAATACAGAAAGTTTCCCTGACTCCATTCTTCAAGGGTGCCCGTCAAGTTTGTAGGTAAAAATAGCCCTCCAACAGGTGCATTTTTGGTAAATTAGCTTAAAATTCACCTAAAAATGTTTCTGCCATTGGAGGGCAAAAAATGTATGAAGAAATTTTAGACCAAATGAAAGAATTGTTAAAAGATGAAATCGAAAATTTCGGCGGTGATTTCGGCAAACTTGAGGAGGCGGTGCTGGCAATGATGATGTCGTTTGGCAAAGGGCTACTGCAACGGG
>JAUVYQ010000001.1 GCA_030603035.1 Phycisphaerae bacterium
GGTTATGAGATTGTTCGCAAGCGTCACGAACTTAAACCTTTGCAGCCTGAAACGTCACCGAGCGCCATAAAAGAAGTTAAGATTAACCGGAAGGATGGAGCATATGTCGAAAGATAAAGACTTATTGGCTTCTGTTAGCGACACTTCAACCGAGAGTGAGTTTTTCTCGCCGGTACCGGCTGGCTATAAAAAGGGAAAAACACGCTATTGTTTTGTTATGGGCACCGTGATGAGCGGCCTTGGTAAAGGAATATTTTCATCCTGTCTTGCCAAGCTTATGCAGGATAAAGGGCTGAAGGTTGCGCCAATCAAGCTCGAAGGTTATTTGAACATAGATTCCGGGACGCTGAATCCGTTTCGCCACGGCGAGGTGTTTGTGCTCGATGACGGTATGGAATGCGATATGGATTTGGGCACCTATGAGAGGATGCTCGACCAGGATTTAAGCAAAGCAAACTTTGCGACAAGCGGGCAGATATTCAGCTCGATTTTGCACAAGGAACGCCACGGCGACTACCTCGGCAGAGATGTTCAAATGATTCCTCACGTTACCGGCGAGGTCAAACTAAAACTTCGCCGGCTGGCAATGGAAACCGACGCCGATATGGTATTTGTCGAGATTGGCGGCACGGTCGGCGATCTGGAAAATGCCTATTTTATCGAGGCGATGCGAGAGCTGGCTTACGAAGAAGGCCCGAATAGCTGCTGCTTCATGGCACTGACCTATATACTGGAGCCGAAAACCCTCGGCGAGCAGAAATCAAAGGCCGCTCAATTGGGCATCAAGCAGCTTATGCAACTGGGTGTTCAGCCGGATATCATCGCCTGCAGGGCAGCCAACCCTGTTAGCGAAAAGGTCCGGCAAAAAATAAGTGTTTACAGTAATGTCCCCTTTGAAAGGGTCTTCAATATGCCCGATTCTGCCAGTATCTATATGATACCGGCTATGCTTAGAGATGCTGGCCTGGATTTTGAGGTCTTGCGGCTGCTCAAAATCGAGGACAGAATCGACCTGCGGCACGAACGAAAGGCCTGGGCCCGGTGGTGCGATTTCACCGACAAAATCGGCTCGGCTAATCGTGAAATAACCATCGGCATCACGGGCAAATACACATCCGTGCGTGACAGCTATGCCTCGATAATCAATGCCCTTGAGCATGCTGGTATCGCCCTTGGCTCTGACATCAAAATAAAATGGATTGAAACAACCGCTATTACCGATGAAAACGCAGCCGAACATCTGGCTGACGTTGATGGTATTATTGTCCCCGGCGGGTTCGGCACCCGCGGTGCGGAAGGAAAAATAAGCTGCGCAAAATATGCCAGAGAGAATAATTTGCCTTATCTGGGACTGTGTTTCGGCTTTCAAATGGCTGTTATAGAGTTTGCTCGCAATGTTTGCGGACTGACAGAAGCCAACAGCACTGAGATTGAGCCGGATTGTCCCGAGCCGGTAATCGATATATTGCCGGAGCAGAAAAAAATAGAAGGCCTGGGCGGAAATATGCGCCTCGGCGGAAGGGATATAGAATTAAAACCCCAGACGCTGGCGTGGGAGCTTTTTGGTAAGACTGATTCGGTTAGAATGCGATTCAGACATCGTTACGAGGTTGCCCCGTGCTATATTGAACCGCTGGAAAAGGCCGGCCTTGTGTTTTCCGGCAAAGCACCCAATCAGCCGATTATGCAAATACTCGAAATTCCCTCCCATCCGTACTTTTGCGGCACTCAGGCGCATCCCTGCTGGACTTCCCGCCCACTCAGACCTCAGCCAATGTTTGTGGGACTCGTCGCAGCGGCAATGCAAAAACATTACCCACAGGAAAAATTGCCCGATTGTATAAAGGCCACCCGGAAAGTGTGCAACCGCAATGATTAACGGCTGGTTATAAAGGTTCAGTGCCTGCCTATTTATTAGCTTCTTCGAGTTCTGCTTTAAGTTCCTTTATTTGTACTTTGAGAGTCTCATTCTCATCACGCAGTTTTGCGTTTTGTTCCATAACGGCCACTAAAACTTTATCCACCTGCTCTTTAATGTTTTGCTGTGCTTTCTCTTTCCAGGCGTTTTTTTCTTGCAGGGATTTTTCAAGCAGCTCTTTTTGCCTTTCGATTTCCGTGTCGCGCCGCTCTAATTCTTTCTTTAACTGCATGTTTTCAGCGGCTATGAGCCTGCTCCTTTTTGTATTCGATAGGTTTTCCTCTTCGTCACAGCCTGCAATTAACGCAATGACAACAACAATACCAACTGCTAAAACAAATGTTTTCTGGGCCCGTCTTTTCATTTTGTATCCTTTCGAATCTAACTACATTTCCAATATCGGCCCCTACTATACCAGTACTTCTCCCATTGTCAAGGTTTTGGGCTATTCAAAAAGCACTTTCAATTTTTCTTTATCAGCCGGGTCGATTTGGCTCTGGTCCGTCCACACGGCCAAATCGAGACTTTTTCTACACGGGCAGTCCTCGTAAACAAGTTCACGCCCGCTTGTCAAAACGGCCTTTATAAGTTCCAGACAATTATTTGTTGCCGTTTGTAGATTTGAAATAATCTCTTTTAGAAGTGTTTGCCTGTCTTTTTCCGCCTCGTGGGGGCGCCAGCAGTCATAATCACTGGCTAATGCAACCAGTGCGTAGCAGATTTGTGCCTCTCTGGCCAGTTTGGCTTCGGGCATAGCGGTCATACCAATCAAATCGCCGCCCCAGGCACGGTGCATAAGCGATTCAGCCCTTGTGGAAAACTGAGGCCCTTCCATACATACATAGGTACCTTTCGGATGTGTCTTTATATCGACGTCTTTAGCTGCATTTAGAAGTGTTTTTCGAAGTCGCTCGCAAACCGGCTCAGCCATTTCGCAGTGCACCGCTGCAAAACCATCGAAGAAGCTGTTTGTCCGTCTAAACGTCTTATCGATAAACTGGTCAACGATGACCAGCTCGCCGGGAGCGATTTCCTCGCGAAGCGAGCCTACTGCACCGCTGCCTATCACCGTATGAACGCCGAGCTTTTTCAAGGCAAAAATGTTGGCTGCAAACGGGACCTCGCTCGGAGAAAGTTTATGCCCTTTGCCGTGGCGATTCAAGAATGCGATTTGCTTTTTGCCCACTCTGCCGATGCAAATGGCCGTGCTCGGCTTGCCGAACGGCGTTTCGATGTCGTGAAATTCTGCGTCAATTAGATGCTCGGCCAGCGCATCGCCCAGCCCTGTGCCGCCTATTATACCTATTAATTCTTCCGCCATTTGCCACAGCTCCTTGTAAAATTGCCGTTATGTTACATGGTTAAAGCTATATTTACAAGACGAAAACCTGTATTTTGGCCCCGCTGAAAATATCTGTTTTGAAATTTATAGTTGAATTGCACGCTCCAGTGTGATAAAATGAGCGTTAACACGTTCACAACCGAAAACATATAGCGACATAAGAGGTGGGCGATGAGAAAAAATCTTCCAGCCCTAATGGCAGCTTTTTTGCTCTTGTACTTTGCCGAAATTGGCTTTGCCGGTCTGGCTGTCCGCCCGGCAAGGCTCAGGGCTGCCGGCAGACCAAGGTGGGTCCCGAATGAAATCGTCGTGAAATTCAAAGAAGGCGTCTCTAAAAATCGCATCGACCGGATAAATCAACGGCACGGAACTTCTGTATTGTACACCAGTCCCTTTGCCGGCTTCAAAAGGATTAAGCTCCCTGCCGGAAGAACAGCCAGGCAGGCGGTCGAACTCTATAATCGCGAGCCTGACGTGGAGTATGCTGAATTAAACTATTACGCCTACGCCCTTTTTGTACCTGACGACCCCCTTTATTCCTATCAGTGGCACTTCAATGATGCCTTCGCCGGAATAAATATAGAACCGGCCTGGGACATCACAACCGGCGACCCCAATGTTATAGTAGCAGTTATTGATACCGGCGTTGCCTACGAAAATTTTAAAGGCTTCGAACAGGCTCCCGATTTAGCCAATACCAACTTTGTAGCGGGCTATAATTTTGTCAAAGACAATGAGCACGCCAATGACGATGACGGACATGGCACTCACGTTACGGGAACCATTGCCCAAAGCACAAACAATGGTATTGGTGTGGCAGGCGTAGCCTTTAATTGCTCTATTATGCCGGTAAAGGTGTTAGCCAAACGGGGCCTAGTCAGCTCCGGCAGCTACGCCGATGTTGCCTCTGGAATTTATTTTGCCACTGACAACGGCGCAGACGTTATCAATATGAGTCTGGGCGGTCCCGGCGATTCAAATACTTTAAGAGATGCAGTTGCTTACGCTTATGGAGAAGGTGTAACCATTGTCTGTGCCGCAGGAAACGACGGAGATGGTGGGGAGGCGAGTTACCCGGCTGCTTACGATGACTATTGCATTGCAGTAGGTGCCACCAGATACGACCAGACCAGGGCATACTATTCCACTACCGGAAGCTATTTGGACCTGACTGCACCGGGAGGAGACATCTACGTCGACCAAAACGGAGACGGTTACGCTGACGGTATCTTGCAGCAAACCTTTGGCAACAACCCCAAGGACTGGGGCTACCGGTTTTATCAGGGCACTTCTATGGCGGCGCCTCACGTCAGTGGTATAGCTGCTTTACTAATATCCATCGGTGTCACCGGCCCGGACGTCATCAGAGAAGCTCTGCAGAACACCGCAAGAGACCTTGGCTCCACCGGATGGGATGAAGAATACGGCTGGGGACTGGTCGATGCTTATGCGGCTTTGAACTATTATCACATCCCGGGTGACTTTAACTACGATGGCTCGGTCGATTTGGACGATTTGAGGACACTTGCAAGCAATTGGCTCGGAGATGACCCGCTCGTGGACATTGCTCCCGCCGGTGGTGACGGCATCGTCAACTTCCTGGATTTCGCAAAATTTGCCGAAAACTGGAACTATTAACCTCTGAATTACTAATGAAACTTGGGTGGCACCCTCTCGTGCTTCGCAGAGTAGTACAAACTTGTTTGGGGGTGTTAAAAATGCCTTATTCGTGTGCCTGAAGTAATTGTTTGTTTCATTTGCTTACCAAATTTCAATAGTATAATCAACGGTTATGAGTTTGGCTCAAGGCATAAAGCAGAAGGCAATCGAGCTGGGTTTCGACCTGGCCGGCATAACCGATGCTTCCGCTCTGAACAACGAGCAGTTCGAATTGTTCACTGATTGGCTGGCCTTTGGCTACGCAGGCCGAATGGACTATATGCGGAAGAATCTTGACAAACGCACAAGCCCTGCCAAACTGCTTAAAAATGCTCAGTCGGTTATATGTGTCGGCTTGAATTACACCCCCCCAAAAACACAAAAACAACCGCCAGAACCAACGGACCCAACCGGCAGGGTAGCAAACTACGCCCAATATGAAGATTATCACCTCTTTATAAAAAAACAGTTACGCAAACTGCTCGCCTTTGTCAGCTCTATCGCCGGCACCGGCCTGCAGTTCAAAATCTGTGTTGACTTGGCACCGTTGGCCGAGAGGGCATTGGCCGCCAGGGCCGGCCTGGGCTTTATCGGAAAAAATCATATGCTAATCAATCCCACACTGGGCCCACAGATTTTTTTAGGCGAAATAATAACGACTCTTATGCTACAAACTGATGAGCCAATCACGCCCGAATGTTCAAACTGCAATAAATGTATCGATGCCTGTCCGACAGGGGCCTTGAGGGCCGACGGCCAATTTGACGCCAATAAGTGCATCAGCTATTTGACAATTGAATACTCCCAAGGGGGACGCCTCTCGGCGAAAGGGCAGGTGCCTGCCGATTTGGCTGAGAAAATAGGCGCTCGGCTCTTCGGCTGCGATGAATGTGTTCTTGCTTGTCCCTACCAAAAAGATGCACCCGCCTGCAAAAATAAGCAGTTCAAATTCTATAATGATAGGGCCGAACTCAACCTGCACTGGATTTTGAATATGACGCAGGAGGACTTCGAGGCCAACTTCGCCGATTCTCCAATTAACCGCTTAGGACTTGACCGCTTAAAAAGAAACGCCCAAATCTGCCTTGTGAATATAACGGCAAAAAAGAGACAGGGAAATTAATCAAGGAGTATCATGGATAAAGAATACATCAACAAACTTGCTGAAAACCCTAATTTTATCCCGGGCATTTATAATTACTGTGACCGATGGTGCCAGCGCTGTCCATTCACATCCCGCTGTATGAACTTTGCATTGAGTGAAGAACAATTCGATGACCCACAGTCCTGGGACATAAATAACAAGGCCTTCTGGGATAAATTATCTGAAATCTTCCAAGTTACCCTTGAGATGGTCAAGGAAACCGCAGTAGAGCATGGTATTGACCTTGATACTCTCGACCTTCAGCAGGCTACAGAAGAATATGAAATCACTCGGGACATAGCAGAGAATCACGAATGTTGTCAGGCGGCAAAAGAATATGGGCAAATCGTGAAAAATTGGTTCGATTCAGCAGGTGAGCTATTTGAACAAAAGGCAGATGACCTGGGTCTGAAAACACAACTTGAACTGCCGAATTCCAACCCAACCAAAGAAGCAGCCGACCTCAAGGATGCGGTGGATGTAATCCGATGGTATCAGCATTTTATCTATGTTAAACTTCTAAGAGCAATTCGAGGCAGCATTGAAGAAACTTCTCAGGATTTAGATGAGTTTCCCAAAGATTCAGATGGCTCAGCAAAAATTGCTTTAATCGCAATGGACCGCTCGATTGCTGCATGGGGCCAGATGCTTGAGTATTTCCCGCAAAACGAAGACGACATCCTCAACATCCTTGTGCATCTTGATCGATTACGCAGAAAAGTGGAGGTAGTACGTCCAGATGCAAGGGCATTTGTCCGACCGGGATTCGATTATGTAGATAAGCATAGCTAATCGCAATACGCATCACGCAATACGCAATACGACTATGCCATTGCGAGGCCTACAAACCAGGCCGAAGCAATCTCAAAAAAACAATTTAATCATCAATATTTGTCCTCGAATAAAGTGAAGGAATCACTAATCAACTATCAACAAAAAAGGCCGAGCAAAAACAGCCCGGCCTTGAGAATTTTCAAAACAAAGCCATTACTCATTTGCTTTTGGCAAATTCTCTGGATCGAAAATCCCATCAGGAAATTTGGGATTAGTCCTAAGATAAATCTTCTTAATACTAATAATATTATTATGGGTGTCAGCGGGATTCCAGCTCTTTATTGTTTTTGGATACCATTGCCCTTCCTCTGTCTGCTCAAATTCAACTACTTCTCTGACTCGATTATCTGCCCACTGTTTTTTGATATTGTTCTTTTCTATGTGTTCAAGCCACGTTTTATCTTCCTGCCAGGGTGCTTCGAATGATTCATGTTGCTCAAATCGCTGGCAAATGTAATCTCGTTCCGGATTTAAGTAGCACCTTGTTCTTTTGGGTGGTACAGCCCAAACTTGTTGTGTACTGTCCGTTCCTGTTCTTCCTTGAGCTGTTATCTCCACGCATATTACGTTATGTTTTTTCGAGTATTCATTTTCAACGATAGTAAACGGGCAGGAACCTGAAAAAGTGGAAACAAAATGAACACCCCACCCAAAGTCGGCCAAATCATTATCCGCACGTAAGTCACCCAAGGGCATGTATTTTCTTGGCTGGGCGACCCACTTATCATTTTCTCGACTAACCACATATTGGAACTTTTCATCATACAGGTCAACGTTGCAAATTTCACCGTTCTGTTTCCACCAAGCTAACTGGGACTCAAATGTGTTTCCCATTTCTTTTTTGAACGTAAGCCAGTTTTCCCGCCATTCTTTTTGTCCTGTCCGAGGTAGCCTAAATTCGTCAATCCTTTGGGTCTTGTTGTTTCGATAAATCACAGATATGCCGTGAGTTAAGAAAGTATCAAGTTTCTCATCAAAACAACTGTTAGTCACAAGAGCAATATACCTTGAAGGCGCCGATTCTCTATGGGAACCGTACATTTCCAGAATTTGGGATACTTCTTTACTTGGGAGGTTGTTGATAACTTTTGCCGACCTTGGAACTCCAAGTTCATAAATATCCGCTGGGCCATTCTCAGGATAGTCGAAGTACGCATTTGCTTCAATGGTAATGTTTCCATTTGCATCGAATGCTTTCTGATTAAGAAAAATGGGTAAATTTTTCTCTGCATCAACTGTCATTTTTATTTCCATAGGTGTTCCAAATGGTGAACAGCTAATTTTGAAAACAGTGGTCTCTTTTCCTTCATATATGCTTTTCTCCTGACTAATCTTTGCGGCGCCCTCATTGAAGTGCTTTATCATAGATTCCCAATAATCCCAAACTGACCCCATTTTCCTGAATTCATCGTTAGGCATGTAGGAAATCGTAATCGTTTTCGACTTTGGATCATACTTATTGAGTATATCTCTGTGGCGGTATTGAATTTCTCCGGAAGGCCGCTTGCTTGCATGTATCCGAGATTCGAAAGAAATCCAGCCTTCGAATCTGTCTGGTTTTCCTGAGTATGCTCCCTCTATCACGCCATGCAGCCAGGGCATTTTTTTCATATTTTCCATTACTTGGCCCAATGCGACACTTGCGCCGTTGATTGAGCCGCCGAAATAATGTATACCTACCATTACTGCAATAATTATCACCGCCGCAGCGGCTAATTTCGTTATTCGACTTTTCATAATAATTCTCCAAATCTTCGGCTCAAGTTTAGCCGATTTTATCTTTTTGGATTCGGCCAGTACCTTGGAAATTTCACTATGAACTCTTTCATCCAGCTCGGCACTGGCGGATAAATGTAACTTCTTAATCAACTTGTCTATATTATCTGCTGGCCTCATTTTTTCACCTCACCATTTAACAGTAACCGCAGCTTACCCAATCCATACCGGTACCGGCCCTGGATTGTATTTATTGAAACACTTTGTGATTTGGCAATTGCCTTAAATTTCATCCCGCTATACAGGTGCAGGATTATTACCTCTCGCTGCTGATATGGAAGCTGACCAAGCGACCAGGTTAATTGACGCAATTCTTCACCAAACATCACGGTATATTCCGGCCTGTTTGAATGCGACGAAACTATCTCTGCTTCATCTAATGTGATATTTTGGTATCGCTGTCTTGCTTTGTTTATATTACGTGCATTGTTAGCAACACAGGTCGCTAAATAACCTTTCAGACTGCCGGTAAGTCTAAAATTGTCGGCCGATTTAATAAAAGAAACAAAAACATCATGTACCGCATCCTCAGCAGAATTCTTCTCATTTAAAAGAGCGGCCGCTAACGTTACCAAATCATCTTTGTACTTTTCATAGATACGCCGCAGCACATCCCTGTTACCGCGATTAAACTTCCATATAAGTAATCTATCTTCCAGCATCAACAAGCTGTTTTCCTTATTTCTGAATTCAGAACAATCGATTGTCACTTATATAACAACTGAACCGCCTGTTTTAGTATAACGAAAATAGATTTTTTCTTCTACTTTCGGCGTCGCGAACACAAAAAAACGGATTTCACCCCCAAAAGCGCACAATCTGTGAAATATGTAGCTACATTTTTTGCGAGATACGAAATGCGAAATGCGGGATACGAAACATTATGGGGCGCCAAAAATGTCAGCTTCGCGCAAGGGCACTTCGATACCTTTATAGATGAAAATGTCCTGCAGTGTGTATATATCGTCCTGTTCAATGCCGATATGACGTACTTTCAGGAATTTGACACCGCCATCGCCGGACAAAACGTGTTGGCCACGCCGCCCGTGATTGCTGCTGTTAAGAGTTTTTAAGGCCTCGCTTAACTCCAGCTTAAATGAGTTGGAATAGTCCCTGGGCAATCTTTCAAAAAGCGGATTCGAATCTGCCATTAAAACTTTCGGGATGAGCGTATATCTATTTTTAGGTTTGGGGCACCTTATTGGGAAGCTATAGGTTATGTACCTGCGGGCGGGAAAATCATTACAGTTCTTCGCTTTTGACGGGTCGAATTGAAGTGGTCGGCCCTGGCTTCTGCCGGGGCAGACAAAATCAGTTGGATTATTGTAACCAAGTTTCACCAAAAGCCAAATATGGCGGGTATTGGAGTGATTTTTTTTGCCTTGGTCGCCCACTTTCCACCAGGGTGCACCCGGCGTGGTTGCAACAGCGGGCAGTTGACTATCGTAGTCGGAAATGTAATTGCTCAGGCCTTGAAAGATACCGCCCATTTGCACCCCACAGCGGGCCCGCCAGGATTTTTGACGGGCTAAGTTCAAAGAAGGAATGAAAACCCCCGCGATGACCAGAATCACTGCTGCTATTACTGCCATTTCGCCTAAGTTGTGCCAGAACCGACTCCTGACGGTAACTTTTCTGGCCTGTTCGGTGGCAAGTAATTGCTGGAGCTGAAGCTGGCTTGAACGGGCAAAATTGTTAAGTCGCCAAATCGTGCCCTCTGCCAGGTCATCCGAGCAGGGTTCGGGCTCCAGACTATCAAGTGGTGCAAGAGCGGCTTTGAGATTTGAGTGAATTTCGGCTGTTTCTTCGTTGGATGCTATCAACGCCTCGGCTTCGGCAGTTTCTTCTTCGGATGTTAAACCTATACAGTAATCAAATAACAGTTGTTTTTGCTGGTTGTTTAGTAAGGTCATTTAGTTTTTTCGCTCCCGGCAGATGCCTTCCAGTCTTTGGCGAAACGGCCGACGGCTGTGTGCAGTCTGCTTTTAACTGTTCCGATAGGTATACTTAAAATCCGAGCCATTTGTTTGTAAGAAAATTTGTTAAAATAGGCCAAAATTAATATTTCCCGCAGATTTTCCGGCATATTCGCTATAATCTGTCCAACTCGCGAGGCGGTTTCGCTCTTTTCCAGTTTTTCGTAAGGTGTTGTTCTGTCAGAAGTAAGGGTGTTCAGGACGTCATCGAACGACAAATCCTGCGATTCAGCGATAGTGCCTATGGGGATGGCGGCTGTTCGCTGGCGTTTGCGAAGGGCGTCCTTTGCTTTATTGGCGGCTATAGTGAACAGCCAGGGGCGCAAAGGCCGGCTGGCATCGAAGCTGTCCCTGCTGGTGAATAACTGCAAGAAGGTCTCCTGAAAGACGTCTTCGACCATGTCCCGGCGGTTCAGGAACTGCTTTAAGAACATATAAAGGCCGTTCTTATAACGATTTACGATTTCACGGAATGCAGTTTCCTCGCCGGCCGCGTAGCGGTCGAGAAGTTCCGCATCGGTTAGTTTGTCCAAAACGGGCTTCATAATTCAACTCTGAAAGAATCGCAGAAACAATCGTATTATAGGTGATTTAGAGGCGAATTAAAATCTTTATCAGGGGCATTTAGAGAAAAACCAGCCACGAATTAGCACGAATTTATTTAACCGTGGAGGGTGTGGAGAACGCAGAAAGGTTTTAGCCGGCTTGGCGGCCCTGGCAAGGGCTTTCCTTGATGCAAGGCATTTCAATTGATTATTGATAAACGATTATTGATTATTATAGGTATGAGATTGGCGTGTTTGAAGACAACTCCCAAATAAATTTGGGGGCTAAACATTTTTGAGATTGCTTCGCTTGCAATGACCCCGCCCCAAATTACGGCAGGAGCCTACTTCGTGCGGGGCAAGCAAAATAGAGTCCTCGGCTGCGCTTGAGGCTGCCACCCCAAACGAGGGACGATGGACGACAGACGATGGATGGCGGAGGTGAATTTTGTGAAAAAATGTTGCAATTTTTGGTTTGGGGGGTTAGGATTTGGCTGGAATAAAGCCCGTTGGAAATTGTATAACAGGGCGAGGTTGTGAGAAATGGCTGAGCCGGGGCGGGCTACTTACTTTATCCTTTCGGCCAGCCACCAGGTTGGTTTGCGGCGGTTGGCATAATCCAGGTAGATTTCAAACACATTGCCTTCGGCATCGCGCAGGACATAATAGCGACGGTGTCGGCGGTTGTACCATTTGCGACTGCGAGGTGGAAGCGCGCCGAATCCAATATCGACCCGTTCGCTGAGAACTTCCACAACGTCGTGCTGCTCGCCCCGCCAACAGAAGCGTACCGGCCGCGGGGACGTCTCCGCCTTCTCTACTTCAATTCGTTCACTGATGAATTCTCCCATCGCAGACAACCCTTGATAACGATGTCGGCCCATTGTCGATACGCGCCCGATGCAACAATCCGCAATGGGCACTGCCTTTTGGCAGGTAAATAAAGCTGCCCATCGTGGACCTTTAGCTTTAGAGCACCTTCGTCTGTCCGGGCATTGCGATGGGATAGCCGCCCTCGTCGTTGGGCTTGACCGGTGGGTCGGAGTCCATCGTGTAGCGGTCCAGGCCTGGTGCCAATTCCAGGTTCGACGCCAGCGCCTGTTCCCAGGTGAGCATCTTTCCGGACTCGGCGGCCATGCGCCCGAGGATGCCGGTCATAGCGGCGTAGGCGGAGCGCTCGGTCTCGTTGTAGGGCTTGTCCTCGCGGATAGCCTCGAACAGCAGGTCGTGCTCAACCTGGTACGCATTGCAGCGCGGCCCATCGTACTTCCAGATTACGTTCTCGGATGTCTGCCGGTGGCGTTTGAAAATGCGGGGCCGTGAGATCCCTTCGCCGAGAACGGCTGAGCCCTTTGTGCCGTGGATGACGTCGCCGAAGAAACCCCAGCAACCGGCCATGTGCCGGCCTTGCGCGAACAGTCGCATACCATCAGCAAAGGTGTATTCCACTGCGTAGTGGTCAAACAACTGGTCGGGCTGGGTACGGACCTGACGCCCTCCCTGCCCCTGGGCCGATACCGGCCAGGCGTTCTTGCACCAGCAGCAGACGTCGAGGTTGTGGATGAGCCAGTCGAGGATAAAGCTGCCGTTGAGCCAGGTGAAGCAGGAGTAGTTTCGGATCTGGTGTGCCAGTTCGCTCGTCCCGGCGGATTTTGGAGCGAACCCGACCGGGGCGTGCTCGCGGTATGCCCAACAGGTGATGATTTCGCCGATGGCGCCTTCGTGGAGTTGGCGGACCGCTTGTTCCAGGGGCTTGTAGTGTCGACTCATCAAGCCGCCGGCGATCTTGAGATTCTTCTTCTTTGCTTGCTCACCGGCCTTGAGCACGCGACGAATGCCCGGGGCATCGACCGCGAACGACTTCTCCATAAACACGTGGCATCCTTTTGCCACCGCGTATTCCAGGTGGATTGGGCGGAAAGCCGGAGGCGTGGCGAGGATGACGACCCCACCCGGCGCGACGGCGTCGATGGCCTTCTTGTACGCATCCAGGCCGAGCAGCCGCCTCTCCTGGGGAACTTCGACATGCTGGGCGAACTGTTTGGATAGACTCTTGAGTCTCGGCTCCAGGCGATGGGCGAACACGTCGGCCATCGCGACCAGTTGTGTCGGCCCCTTGGTCGACAGGGCGTTGACCGCAGCGCCGGTCCCGCGCCCGCCGCAACCGACCAGAGCGATCTTGATTATGTTCTGTTCGGCGGCGTAGCCCCGCGTGCCAATAGCGCTGGCCAGCGTCGCGCCGGCTAAAGCTCCGGAGGTTTGCTTGAGGAACTGACGGCGGGAGGTCAAAGGTTTCCGAGTTTTGCTTTGTACATTCATTAGGTACTCCTTTCTTTTTGTCTGGTGACCGATAGTCACGTGGGATGGCTTTCGGGCGATGCGTCCTCCTTTGCTGTAGGTATTATAAGCCGACAAACAAGTCACCCATCCGGTCCTGTATATTATCCCAATGCCGATTCAGACACATCAGGGCTTGGGCCGATCTATGATACGGAGACCAGAGCCAAAAGTCAACATGTTTCACAAATTCGCGTGGGATGGCCAAGGAACATCGAAATGGTGGGCACGGCCCACCCTGCGTAGCTCACCAATTAGTTGATTGGTTAATTAGATCTTTGTCCGCTCCCTTACGGTCGCGGCTCATTTGGCTAACTACTCGGCTTCGCTCAGAGCAGGCCCTGCGCGGGGATGAGAAGGTAATTTGGGAAAATTTGTTGCAATTTTTGATTTGGGGGGTTAGGATGTGGTCGGAATGAAGCCCGCTTGGAAATTGTATAACAGGGCGAGGTTGTGAGAAATGGCTGAGCCGGTCGGAAATCAAGATAAGGGCGGCGATACCGCTGTCAGTAAGGTCGTGAGCGATTTTGTCGATGGCTTGAGCGACGAACACCGTATGCTGGTCGTTCTTAAGGAGAAATTGTACGACGGGACGTGGGAGCCGATGCTCGATGACCTGCGAAACCGGCTGGCGGGTAAGCCGTATATATTTAAGCTGGCAAACCGAATAAAAGACGATATCGAGCGCATTGAGAAGATGCAGGAATTCGAGACTGAGCATAATATTGATCTGGCTGACCATGTAAAAGTGTAAAACGTAAAGCGAAAAACGTAAAACTATTGAATTTTAAGTTTTGGCTTTGTGGGACAGTAAGGTTTTGTTTTTTTGTGAGGGTTTGGAAATGCTGAAGAAATTGCGATGCAGATTGGTTTTATTGGTGAGTCTTCTGGTTTTGTGTGCTGCAGCGAGCAACATAGCTGCGGAAGATGGTTCGCGATGGCTTGTTTCGCCGGAGCTGCTTGAACACGCCGGGCTGAAGCTATTGTGGCAGAGTGAGCTGCCGATGAAGAAGACGGAGAGTTTAGAGCGATTATTTGTTCTTGGTAATTGTGTCTATGCGCTATCGGAGCGCAATTATATGGTTTGTTTGAGCAGCGAAAAGGGAAATGTGATATTCAGCAGGCCTTTTGCACCGCTTGGTTTTCCGGTGCTTGGGTTGGAGCTTTATGAGGATGAGCTTATATCTGTAATTGGCGGCAGGTTGATTGAGATTAACGCGGAGTTCGGCACAGAACGTAAGGCCACGCGTGTGGAGTTTGGTATAGCCTGTCCAGCAGCTCGGAACAGCTCGTATTTTTATTTGGGCGGGACCGACAGGCGGATGCATACGTTACGTGCGGAGGATAAAGTTCAGGTTTTTGAGGTGGCTGCTGAGAACGATTCGATGATTACTTCGATTGTTGCCGACGAGGATTTTGTTGTCTTTGGCACCGATGCGGGCAACGTGATAAGTATCACGCCGGACGCGCCGAGGCGGCTGTGGCGGTTTGACGCCGCTGATAGTATTGTTGGGCCGATTGTGAGGGATGGAGAATCGCTATTTTTTGCCAGTAAAGATACGAATATATACAGGGTTGACGTAGTTTACAGGGCCAACACATCTACGAAGAAGCTTGTCTGGAAGTATCAGACGGCGGCGGTGCTCGATAAGGCGCCGCGGGTGACGGGAGGGGTTGTTTATCAGTATGTTCGGTATAAAGGTCTGGAGGCAATAGACAAAAAGAGCGGCAAATTTATGTGGCAGGTGCCGGAAGGCGTTGATTTGTTAGCTGAGTCGGCGGGAAAGGCATACGTGATTGCAAAGAAGGGTAAGCTGGTGGTGATGGACAATAAGAAAGCGAAGCGGCTGTATTCGGTTAATTTTGCGAGGGTTTCGAGATATGTGGCCAATGTAGCGGATTCGAGAATTTATATTGCGGATAAGGCCGGCCGGGTTGCCTGTATAAAACCGATTGAATAATTTCGTAGTTCATAGTATGGTGTCGATTCGCTGTGTACCGCGAGAGGCAAATTAAAATTGAAAAGTTTTTGAGGAAAGAAGTTCAAATGGATGTGAAAATTAAGACGGCGTTGGTAAGTGTTTCGGATAAGAGTGGTGTTGTTGATTTTGCAAAAAAGCTGAGCGCGATGGGGGTTAAGATAATCAGCACGGGCGGGACGGCGAAGAAATTGGGCGATGCGGGGGTGAGCGTTGTTGGTATCGAGTCGGTTACCGGCTTTCCGGAAATGATGGACGGGAGGGTAAAGACACTTCATCCCAAAATACACGGCGGACTGTTAGGACTACGCGACAAAAAGGAACATACTGCTGCAATGAAAGAGCATAACATTAAGCCGATTGATTTGGTTTGTGTGAATCTTTACCCGTTTGAAGAGACCATTGCAAGGTCCGATTGCGCGCTGGAAGAAGCGATTGAAAATATTGATATTGGCGGGCCGAGTATGATTCGCTCGGCTGCGAAGAACCATAAGTTTGTTACGGTTGTTACGGAGCCGGGGCAGTATGAGCAAGTTATTGAGGAGATGCAGAAAAACGGTGGGGTTGTGAGCGGGGAGCTGCGCAGCGATTTTGCGCGGATTGCTTTTGGGCTGACGGCTTCGTATGATGCTGCCATCGCAAAGTATCTTGACGGCAGGGGGGTGGTAGAGTATCCGGAGAGGGTTTCTATTGCGCTTAAGAAGGATGCATCGCTGCGTTACGGTGAAAATCCTCATCAAAGCGCAGCGTTTTATAAGCTGGCATCGAGCGGGGAGACGTCGGTCAGCAGTGCCAGTTTGTTAGAGGGCGGCAAAGAGATAAGCTTTAATAATCTTCTGGATACCGATGCGGCGTTTGAGCTGGTTAAGGAGTTTGCGGAGCCGGCGGCGGTTGTGGTTAAGCACCTTAATCCGTGCGGGTGTGCGGTTGATGAGGATATTTGTGAGGCGTATCGGAAGGCGTACGAATGCGACGTTGTCAGTGCGTTCGGAAGTATTATCGCTTTGAACAGAAAGGTGAACGTTGAATTAGCTCAGACGATTATGGAGTCTTACAGCCGATTTGGCAAGGCGAGAGGGGCCAGCGGGTTCTTTGCTGAGGTGATTATCGCGCCGGAATTCGAGCAGGATGCGGTCGAGATAATCAGGACGTTGAAAAGCTGGGGCAGCAGAGTTCGGCTGATGGAGACCGGGCCGATTGACAGAGCTAAAATTGACGGCGGTGAGTTTGACGCTCGCTGTGTTGTCGGCGGACTGCTCTTGCAAAAGAGGGATTTGGTTGGGTGGGAGCCGGAGGTGTTGACGTATCCGACGAAGACCAGGCCTACAGAAGAACAGATTGAGGATTTGAGAATTGCCTGGCTTGTCGCCAAGCATACCAAGAGCAACACCATCGTATTGGTCAAGAACAGAAAGGTCTTAGGCGTTGGGGCCGGGCAGATGAATCGTGTGGAGTCCGGGCTGATTGCGTTCAAGCACGCTGCTGATGAGGCAGACGGTTGTGCGATGGCTTCGGATGCCTTCTTCCCATTTCCGGATAATGTTGAAAACGCTGCCAAGGCGGGTGTGGCTGCGATAGTTCAGCCGGGCGGCTCGCAAAAAGACGATGAAGTTATTGCCACGGCGGACAAGCACGGGATAGCGATGGTGTTTACGGGCAAACGGCATTTCAAACATTGATTCCGTATTGCATGCCTTCGCTTCGCTCAAGGCCAGGCATGCGTATCGCGTATTGCGGGAAAGCAGATTAGGGCGGCTATATGGGGCCGCCCCTACGACATTTATGATTCCATGGAAATGGTTCGGCATGACAAGACATTCGCCTGCTCGAATGGTAGGGAATTTGTGTAAGGATCATACCATTTAATGTTTGAAAGTTCAAGAGTTTATGTTAATTTCTCCATATGGATAAAAGGCTTTAGAGTAAACCGAAAACAGCAGAAAAGGCAGGAGACAAGCAATATGAAAAGAAGAGATTTTCTTAGAACTATTGGCCTGGCAACAGTAGCGACATTATCTGGGGATTTACGGGCAGCCAGGACGAAACGGCCTAACATTTTGTTCATCATGACAGATCAGCAGTTTGCAGATGCGATAAGCGGCACAATGGGCCATGAACATATCGAGACGCCGAATATCGACAGCATTGCGGCGGGCGGAATGCTGTTCACAAAAGCATACTGCGCCAATCCATTGTGCGTTCCGAACAGGACCTCGATATTTACAGGCCGCTATCCGCATGAGCACGGCAAGCAGATCAACTCAACAAGCGCAATTGACGCAAAAGAATTTCCGAACATTGGGATGGTCCTTCGCAAAGCCGGTTACTCAACAGGTTATTTCGGCAAGTGGCATCTGCCTTATCCCTTCAAAAAAAGTAGTGCAGAAGACAGTGGTTATGACCAGAGGTATGATTCCCGAGACTATAAGATCGCGGCACCGACTATCGAGTTTATTAAGAAGAATAAAAGTAAGCCATTTTTGGTGGTTTTCTCTTTAGTGAATCCGCACAATATTTGTCAGTACGGCAGGAGCCAGCCTTTGCCTGACGGTGACATAGGAGAGGTGCCGCCCGCAGAGAAGTGTCCCCCTGCTCCGGCGAACCTTGAAAAAGCGAAGAACCAGTCGGATGCGCTTGAGATGGTATGGCAAGCGAGGCTTAGAGCAAAATATAAGAATACAGATCAAAGAATGTTTGCTCCGCTGGAACTATGGGGCGTAGATAATTGGCGAAAGTATCGCTGGGCGTATTATCGCATGGTTGAGCTGGCTGACAAAGAAATTGGCAAGATATTATCAACACTTCGTAAAGCAGGGCTTCAAGAGAACACGGTGGTCATCTTCACTTCCGATCACGGTGACGGGATTGGTGCTCACCGATGGGCGCAGAAGAATATGTTCTATGATGAATGTTCGAGGATACCTTTCATCATCAGTCAGAAAGGTACTACAAAAGTTGGCACGAGTGATTACCTTGTTAATAACGGTCTGGATATTATGCCGACGATCTGTGATTACTCTGGAGCTAAGTTGCCGCCAAAATGTAATGGAGTAAGCCTGCGAGATATTGCAGAGGGGAGAAAGCCTAAAAGAAAACGGAAATATGTTGCGTGCTCAACACATTTTGTGCAGGACCTTAGAGAAGATGGCAAGCCGATCGGCCTTGAGGGGAGAATGATCCGGACGAAGGATTATAAATATTATATCTTCAACCAGGGCAAGCAGCCTGAGATGCTTATCGACGTGAAAAACGATCCGGGTGAGATGGAGAACCTGGTAGGTAATCCTGATTATGAAAAGGTTCTTGATAAACATCGCGAAATTTTTGCTAAATACAAAAAAGAAAGCGGTGACAGTTTCTTATCATAGGTGACCACGAAAAGGTGGGATATTCTCAAAGCAGGTTCGGCGATCGCGGCGGCCTATTACGATCTTACGTGCGGGTTCTCCTTGTCGGTTTGCCAATCGGCAGCGTTGTCAGGTGACCACATACATTAGGGCGGCCACATGGGGCCGCCCCTACGATGTTACGTTTGGGTTTTCCCTGTCGGTTCGCCAGTCGGCGGGGTTGTCGGCGATGTACCGGCAGTAGTGATTTAATTCGCCTTCGCTGCGGATGATATGCTCGTAATAATTGCGCTGCCATAATCTGCCAGGAAATGAGGGCCAACCGTCTCGTTTTACACCACGAATGTATTGATTGGTCGTCATAGTTTTGAACCAATTCACAATATTTCCCAATGTAGGGGCAATCCCATGTGATTGCCCAAATTTGTTGTTGCCATTATCAGGTTCAGGGCGACCACATGGGGCCGCCCCTACGATGTTTATGATTGCGTGAAAATGGCTGGGCATGACAACACATTCGTCCGTTCGAACCAAGGGGAATTTGTCGGTCACCTTTCGCCACCAGATATCTACCATCAACCCGGCATTATTCAAGCACATTCGGTCCTTGACTATTTCCCCAAACAGACAATTTCGGTTCTGTGTGCAAATCGTAACGAAATACCAACCCTCTTGTGAATAATCGTAGCCAGATAGGCGGGTAGAGCGGCGGTGATGTATATTGGGGTCGTATTTCTCCGACATAAAAAGGATTGTATTGGATATCACCAGGTTTGCAAGAGATTTGGGCGACCACATAGGGTCGCCCCTACTCAGAAAATCGGAGAAATACCAGATTAGGGCGGCCACATGGGGCCGCCCCTACAGACCGGCGGCTTTGCGGAGTTTGGCGGCCATATCGGTTTTTTCCCAGGTGAAGTTTGGCAGGTTTCTTCCGAAGTGTCCGCCATAGGAGGTTTCTGCGTAGATTGGGCGGGCGAGTTTTAGGTGAGTAATCATTTTCTTGGGGGTCAGTGGGAAAAGTTTTCTTACAATTTCACTTATTTTTTTCTCGCTGATTTTTGCAGTTCTTTCGGTATCTACAAGGACGGAAATAGGTTCGGCTACTCCGATGGCGTAAGATAACTGAATTTCGCAGGCGTCTGCGAGTCCTGCAGCGACGACGTTTTTTGCTATGTACCGGGCCATATAGCTTGCGCTTCTGTCAACTTTTGTGGGGTCTTTTCCGCTGAAGCATCCGCCGCCGTGGCTTCCTCTTCCGCCGTAGGTATCAACAATGATTTTTCTGCCTGTCAGTCCGCAGTCGCCCTTTGGGCCTCCTATTATGAATCGGCCTGTCGGATTGATGTGAAATATGATGTCTTTATCAACAAGGCGTTTCGGCAGGACAGGGAGGATGACTTTTTCGATAATTTGCTTTCGCAATTGTTTATAGCCAACTGACGGTGCGTGCTGGGTGGATACTACGACCGTGTGAATTCGTTTGGGTTTGCTATTTTCATATTCGACCGTTACCTGACTTTTTCCGTCCGGCCGCAGCCAAGGTAGTTTCTTACTTTGACGCATTTTTTCCAGCCGCGTCGTCAGGGCATGTGCGAGTTGAATCGGCATCGGCATAAGTGCCGGCGTTTCCCTGCAGGCGTAGCCGAACATTAATCCCTGGTCGCCGGCACCCTGTTCTTTGTGGAGGCCTGTTCCTTCGGTTACTCCCTGTGAGATGTCAGCGCTTTGATTGTCAATTGAAACAATTACGGCACAGTCATCGCCATCGAAACCTATGGCTGGGTCGTCGTAGCCGATTTTTTTGATTGTCTTTCTGACGACGCCCGGGATGTCAACATATGCTTTTGTTGTGATTTCGCCGGCGACTACGACCAGGTTGGTTGTTACCAGTGTTTCACAGGCCACTCTGCTTTTCGGGTCCTGTGCGAGCATTGCGTCAAGGATTGCATCGGATATGTGGTCGGCCACTTTGTCAGGATGGCCCATTGTTACGGACTCACTGGTGAAGAGGTACTCGTTGGTGTCACAATGAGGGTTGTTGTGAATTGTTTTTTTTGCCATTTGTGGTTTACCTTTTCAGCGGCGCACAATTGAATTTTGAATTTTGAATTCTTAATTCTCGGGAGACGGACGCTTTTAGAATTTATCGATTATTACTTTTTCGAGCTATCGTTGATTCTCCAGTCATATTTTATAGGTTTGACGGAATAGTTTTTTAGTTCAAGGAAGGATACGTCCCGCCTGGAAATATAATTGGTGAGGAAATTCAAAACGGCCCTGGTTGCGGGCTGCTGGTCTTTAAATTTTTTGTCTGTACCGTATTTGCTGATAAACTCTTTTCCGTACCAGGTTGGTTGAAGTATAGCGGAAAGATAAACTGTTTGCTTGTCTCTGTCTATTTTGAATGCGCGGGGGCTGGAGAGAAATCTTTTAGTCTGGTCGTCCAACTGTTTGTAAAGTTTGTGTCCATAATACGGCTCATTGCGCAAAGGCGGGCTGGAGAGGCAGGCCCCTGATATGGCAAAAAATACTCGCGGTTCGTCGAACTGTTTTCGGAAGAACCGCTGTTCGACTTCCGAAAGGGTGAATTCCTCACCTGTTACGGTAAATTTTTGTTTGCCGATGCCGCCAATACGTTTGTCGATGTGCCTGATACTATTAGGGCCCCAACCTGGAAGAAAGCGGAGCAGTCGGTACGATTCAATAGGATAATTGTCGACAATTATTTTGAGCATTTTTATATTGTATGCGTTGAGCCAGAAGGCGATTTTGTCCTCTTTGGGCCAGGCATTATATTCGTTTGGGTCGAGTTTGGCGAATTCATCCAGGAGCTGTTTCAACTTCAGCTTTTTTCGTTTGAGGGTTTTATAGTCAACCGTTCCCTTGTCATTAACGAAGCTGTTTAAGATGCCGGCACATTTGTCGTGAAAAGAAACTTTGGTGATAGGTTTGGGCTTTGGAGGTTCGACATCGTTAGGTTCGGTCTTAGTGGGCTCGACTTCATTAGGTTCAGTCTTTGGATGTTCGACCTCATTAGGTTCGGTCTTTGGATGTTCGACCTCATTGGGTTCGGCCTTCGAGGATTCGACCTTCGGTGGTTCGACTTTCGGGGGTTTGATGTCGGGCTTTACGGGAGGGCAGCCGGTGATAAAGGCCAATACGGTTAGCGAAGTTATGAAAGTAACAAGCCACTTAGTCATTTTTAGCTTCCGATAAGTGATTACGCAATTTTTGAGCAAAGATTACTCAATATTATATTAACATAAGGCATCAGGCAATAAATGTCCAGCACTAATCCCGACTCCAAACCGGCAAATCTTATCACAGCCTGGACACAACGGGATTGGTGCTGGATTGTTGTTTTTATCGTATTTTTCCAGAGAAAACTTAATTTTAGCCTTTCAGGACAGCTAAAGGAACCATTCGCGCGACGGGTTTCGCCCAGCCGCATTCGGTAACAATTCTGACGACTTCGTCAATGTCTTTGTAGGCGTCCGGTGCTTCTTCCTTTATTTTGCGTCTATTGCCGGTGATGAGCTTTATACCTTCCATACTGCGTTTGAATCGTTCATCGCTAATCCTGGCCGGCGTAATAACTCTGCCTCTGCGAATTTTTCCGAGAGCAGCAGTGCGGCTCATCACTCTGCCTGCTCCGTGGTTGACCGAACACAAAGATTCATCGGAGTTTCCTGTTCCGACAAGCAGAAAACTTGCGGTACCCATTGAACCGGGGGTTATTACAGGCTGGCCGATATTTGCGAAGGCGGTTGCGGTCATACGCCCGGGCCCGAAGGCGCGGGTGGCACCTTTGCGGTGTACCCAGAGTTGGTTTCCCTGATGTGTTTCAAGCTTTGCCATATTGTGAGCGACATCGTAAACCAATTTGAGCGGTGTATGGCCGAACATCCTGTTAAAGCAACGTCTTACAAGCAGGGCCATAATGTGGCGGTTGGTGAAAGCGAAGTTTGCGGCAGCGGCCATTGCGGCGATGTAGTTTTTACCGGCGTTGGTGTCGGTGGGCAGATATGAGAGCATTTTTCTTCTTTCAGCCATTTCGGGTCTTCCGGCGGCGATACTCATATATTGGTCAGCGATTTCATAGCCGAATCGGCGGGAGCCGGAGTGTATCATTACAACGATTTGGTTTTTGAAAAGTCCGAAAGTTTTCGCCAGGGACGGGTCAAAGACTTCCTGGACGTATTGAATTTCGATGAAGTGGTTTCCGCCGCCGAGTGTACCGAGCTGGCCGGAGCCTTTTTGTATTGCGACGTTTGGTACTGCGGCGAGGTCGGAGGGCAGCCGGCCGTTTTCTTCGATTCTTTTAATGTCGTCGGCGAACTCATCGGGGTCGAATGCCTCCCAGGCCTGGTGGTTGATTCTTTGTGCGAGTGTGGGTACGGCGGCGGCGCCCTTATTGATGACGAGTTCGATGCCGGTTTTGTCCAACGGTAAATTGGCCTTGCCTTCGCCGAGCGGGATGTCACGGGCGATAGAGAGAGCGATTTTGTCGGTGTCGATGTCGCCTTTTGAGAAGGGCGTGCGCAAGAGCCGCATACCGCAGTTTATATCGTATCCGACGGCAGCGGGCATTATGGCGCTGTCGAGTCCCATCACGGCCCCGATAGGTATGCCGAAGCCGACGTGGATATCGGCGGTGGCGAGTACTTTCTTTGCCGGCGGCAGAGAGGCGGCATCGTAAAGCTGACGGACAGCATCGGGTTCGAGTTTGATGGCTTCTGAGGCGAAAATGGTTGCGTCGGTAACCATCTGGCCTCGGCGTTCCATATACAGCCGCAAGGGGTCAATGCGAACAAGTTTTGAGGATAGTTCGTCCATAATATAAACTGTTTAATAAAGAGTTATGGTTTGTCAACCCAAATTCCAGTCTGCGTAATGTTTTACATTTTTTATGAGCGTTTTGTTCTGCTGTAGCCCTGTTTTCTGTACTTTTCAAGCAGCTTTGTCAGACGTTCGACGATTTGGGGATATTCGTCCCAGAGATTTTTGCTCTCGGCGAAATCCTCTTGCAGGTTGTACAGCTGCCCCTTAGGCTCGCCTAGCTTTGGCTTGATTGTTTTCGGGTTGCTAAAGCCCCCGGAGCCGCGGCCAAGTATCAGTTTCCATTTTCCCCGGCGAATGGCGAACATACCTGAGCCGGAATGATGCACGATGGCCTCACGGATTGGCCTGTCGAGCTCTTGTCCCAATAGTACCGGCAGGATGTTGTAACTGTCTTCAGCGGCGTTTTCCGGCAGTTTCTCGCCGACAATAGCGGCGGAGGTAGCGATAAGGTCTGTCAGGCAGATGGTCTGTTCGGTGGTGGTGGCGGTCTTTATTCTGCCGGGCCAGCGTGCAACAAACGGCACCCGGTGGCCGCCCTCCCAGATGTCTGCTTTCTGGCCTCTCAGCTCACCGCAAGATTTGTGCCCGTATTTAGCGTTCTGGTCGGTTTGTGCGCCGTTGTCGCTGGTGAAGATAATCAGGGTGTTATTTGTCAGATTCAAGCGGTCAAGAGTTTTCAAGATCGCCCCGACCGACCAGTCAGCTTCGTGGATGAAGTCGCCACGGATGCCCATCTGACTGGTGCCGCGGAACTTTTTGTTGGGCGTTAGTGGAAGGTGGATGTTGCAGATGGGAAAGTACAAGAAGAAGGGTTTGTCCTTATTGCGCTCGATGAATTTCACGGCCTTATCTGTCTGGACGAGGGCAATCTGTTCGTGCCTGCGTTTCGGTGGAATTGGTTGTTTTTCACCTGTTCCTATTACCTCAATGACTTCGTCTTCACGACGGTCGAGCACGTAATGGTTTTCGACATAGACAAAAGGCGGCCAGTTGTTGCTGACAGGGACGCCGAAGTAGTAATTGAAACCGACCTCGAGTGGCCCGGGCTTGAGTTCGTCGTTCCAGTTTGGTTTTTTTTGTCCAAAACCGAGATGCCACTTGCCGACACAGGCGGTAGTGTAACCGGCAGACTTCAACATTGATGCGACGGTCGTGCGGTCTTTTTCGAGCAAGAGGGGCGCATTCGGCCTACACACACCTTTTTTCAGTCTGCTTCGCCAGCAGTACCGTCCTGTGAGGACGCCGTAGCGTGTTGGTGAGCAGACCGCAGCCGGCGTATGGGCATCGGTAAATCGCATGCCTTCTGCGGCGATGCGGTCAATGTTCGTGGTCCTGATCTTCGTTGCACCGTAACAACTCAAATCACCGTAGCCGAGGTCGTCAGCCATAATGAATATGATGTTTGGCTTATCCGTGGAGGTTTGGGCGGCGGACGGCTTTGTATTGCCCATACATCTCTGTATCGCCAGTGAAGCTGCTGCCAGGCCCGCGGCTTTGATAAAATCGCGTCTGTTGGTTTTGTGCTTCATAAAAGTACCTCTTAGTTGCGGTTTTTATTATCCTTTAATGTATGGACTTAAAAAAATAACAGCCCGATTGTACCAGCATTAACGATTTATGGACAGATACTTCTGCGAATATAGTAAAGAAAGACCGATTATTGGACGAGTGAAAAATAATAGCGTATAGTATGCTTTTTCTATCCACTATCGGCTACAGATTTGGAACTATTATGGCTTATAATGCTGCTTACGGCCCGAAAAATCCACCCAGCCCATCCGATGGGCGGGGCAAAGGACTTTTAGCCAATAAGTCTGAAGTGCGTTCCACCCATAAGGAGAGGGCCAAATTCACTTGACAAAAGCCGGTTTTAACGTTAATCTGGATAATATTAAACGCAGGTCCAGGGTGAAATCTGCTTGTTTTTGAGGGTGTTTAGAATAATGAAGGGTAAAGGGGTGATTTTTGGTGTTCTGGCGACATTTTTGGTTTTAGCGATGCATTCGGGTTCTGATGCCGTCAATACCAGGGGGATTGACAGGGTGCGCAATAAGGGGGTGCTTGACAGCAGAGATTTTCAGATTATTGACGATTTTGTGAATGAGGCGGTGCGAGAATTGGTCAGGACCAAAGATTTTTCGTCTATAGCAACGATTCGTTCGGTCATTCTGGCACGCCGCTCGAGCAAAACGAGCGTTCAAGCCCAATATGCCGAACAGTTTTCCGAGTCGGCCTATAAATACATCTCTTCGGGCCTTCAAGAAGCCGAGAAACTAACCCCGGAAGGTCGAAAACTTAAGGTAAAGGTTAATCTTTTGATTCTGATGGATGGTCTGGAAGACGTGCGGTTGGTTGATTTGGCTATCGGGATGCTGAAAGATAAGAATACGGTTATTCGCTACCTTGCGGTTCGTTCTATTACTAACCCAGGTATTGTAAAGCAATTAAATTCTACAGGGGCGGACAATTCTAAATTGGCACGCCGCATCGTCGAGCGACTTAAAGAGCTGGTTGACCCAGCCCCTCCGGGGGTTGACCAAGCCGGTCCTGAGGTGATACGCTTAATGGCTGAATTTGCGGCTGCGGTGAAGGTTGCGCAAGGCGAGGATTTATTGGGCCAGATAGCTGATATGCGAATGAAAAGATACGCTGACTGGACGGTGAAATATGAACTTTTGGATGCTGCCATCTTAAAATTGTTATTCCAAAAGATATCTTCTGGGGGTTCGAGTCCGCCAGGGCGGATTGCCCGCTGCTTCGGGCAGCTATATTCTTACGTGCTCCAGAGATATGTTAAGGGGCGGGATTCTCTAAGTGCAACCCAGAAACATCAACTGGCTTCGGTACTGGTGGAGATAGAGCAATCGTGTATTAGCAAGCTTTTGGGGATGCGACAAACGGTAATAAAGAGAGCTGTAGAGGGGGGTGATTATACGGCTCTTTTGCAGGAGCATAGTAGATTACTCGGAGGCAAGGCAGGGGCCGGGCGATTACCGTTGAAGCTGAAGTTCGACTACGGCAAGACCAGCGATGGGGTCAAACGCATCGCTCCGCTTGCTTTGCCGGAGCGGCCCAGGACCAAGGCGTCTTTGCCACAAAGGCACCAAGACACCAAGTTTTTCTAATTTATAATTTCTTCGTGACTTTGTGACTTCGTGGCTATTTTTGCAAAATGGCGTTCCCGCCAAGGGGCGTCCCCCTTGGGACAAACATTGGAGGTTTGGTATTATGAATGGACGCGGAGGCGTTGTTACATTTTTCATCTTTCTGTTCCTGTCGGTCGTTATCCTGCTGCAAATTCTTTCGATGGTGCAATCCGACCGATTGTACGAAGGTCTTAATCGGCTCGATGAGATTTTTGAAAGCGCTGCTCCTATGCGCGGTGCCAAGGGTGAGCCGGATGTCCCTGCCGTGATTGGTGAAGGATATCCGGGCGATGAGGGCGATTGGCTTGTATGGGCGTTTCGGGTCGAGCCCAGGACCCTGAATCAGATTTCCGCGGACGCTGATATATACTCGAGGTGGATTACCACGCCCTATATTTTTGAGCCGCTTTTAGATTATGACTATGACGAGATAAAGCTTGTGCCCTGGCTGGCGGAAAGCTATGAAGTTTCCGGTGACGGTCTGGAAATAACTTTTCGCCTGAGGGACGATATATACTTTTCGGATGGAGTGCCCGTAACCACAGATGACGTTATTTTTACCTATGAGACCATAGTAAATCCCGGGGTTGATGCGGCAAATATAGCTAATTATTACAGGGATGTTGACAAAGTTGTTAAAATCAGCGACCGCGAAGTGAAGTTTATAATGAAAAGGCCTTATTTTAAGTCTCTTGAGATTGTGGGTCTTATCGATACGGGGATAATGCCGAAACATATCTATGAATTCGATGAGCCGGAGGAATTCAATAAGCGTATATCGAACCCTGTTGGCAGCGGGCCATATTTATTTGAGAAATGGGATGTGGGCAGGGAAGTCGTTTTGCGTCGCAATGAGAACTATTGGGGCCGCAAGCCTAAACTGAAAAGAATAGTTTATAAGTTTATTCAAAATACTGTTGCGTGCCTGCAGGCCCTGCGTTCCGGCCAGATAGACATTATGATTCCTGAACCCGAACAATTTGCCGACCTGGACGGAGATGTAGGGTTCAAGAGTCAGTTCTACTATCTTTGCTATTATGAGCCGCGTGTTCCTTTCTTTTATATTGGATGGAACCAGGATACTGTATTTTTTTCCGACAGGCTGGTCCGCCTGGCTATGACACATATTGTAAATCGTGAGCAAATAGTTACTCACCTTATTAAAGGCAGTGGACGTCTGACTACGGGCCCGTTTTATATTGGTGGGAATCAAGATGACCCGGACATTGAGCCCTGGCCTTATGGCCCTGAGCGCGCCAAAGAATTGCTGGACGAGGCCGGCTGGGTCGATAGCGATGGTGATGGCATACGCGACAAGGATGGAACCGCTTTCAGGTTTAGATTTATGTACACCAGTGAGAGTACGTTTTATCAGAGGTTGGTCAAAGTGCTGAAGGATGAGGCGGCTAAAGTGGGAATAGAATTGATTCCCGACCCCTTTGAATGGTCGGTCCTTATATCTCGGTTAAATGATAGAAAATTTGAGGCAACGGTTATGGGCTGGGGTGGTGATGTAATCGACGACCCTTATCAGATATGGCATTCATCCCAGATTGGCAATCGAGGTTCTAATTACGTAGGCTTTAGAAATCGGCAGGCTGATGCGCTTATTGAAGAAGCGCGGGAGACGTTAGATGAAAACAAACGTAATGAGCTTTATCATCAATTGCACCGAATTTTGCACGAGGAACAGCCTTATACGTTTTTGTTCGAAAGGCCCATTATGCGTCTTTTGGACAGGCGATTTGAAAATGTTATAATTCACAAAAAGGGACTAAACTGGTTAGAATGGTATGTTCCCAAAGAAAAGCAAAAGTACAAATAGGTGACAATGATTAGAAGTTGACCCTGTTAGAGACCCGAAGGGAAAAGTCTCTAACGGGGTTGAGATGTAAAAACTTTTCGACAGGAGTTGACTTATGAATGGTCGTTCGGGATTGCTCACGTTTTTTATTTTCCTGTTTCTCGCTGTGATAATATTGCTTCAAGTTTTGTCGATGGTCCAGTCGGACCGATTGTATGAGCGTCTTAATTATCTTGTAGATACGTGGCAAAGCAGGGGGCCTGTGAGGGTGGCTCAAGAAGAGGGATGCTCGAAGGATTTGCCGGGGAAAGAATATCCCGGCGACGAGGGCGACTGGCTGGTGTGGAGAATTGGCGCTGAGCCGGCCACTTTAAATTATATAACATCCAAGGATATTTATGCTAATTGGATAGTGGGCGGGAACATTTTTGAAAGTCTTTTAGAATATGACTACGATGAAGTCGAACTCAAACCTCTGTTAGCTGAAAGCTATGAGGTTTCTTCTGATGGTCTGGAAATGACTTTTCGGCTGCGGAAGGACATACATTTTTCTGACGGGGTGCCAATAACTACCGACGATGTCATCTTTAGCTACCAGACAATAATAAATCCTGATGTGGATGCCCATGCGTTGGCCAACTATTATTACCCTATCAAGAAAGTGATTCAGATTGACAGCCACACGGTGAAGTTTGTTCTTCGTGAGCTGTATTTTAAGGGCTTTGAGATAGGCGGGCTTATGCCGATAGTGCCGAAGCATATTTACGAATTTTCCGATGCTGCGGAGTTTAATAAGCGTCGTTCTAATCCGGTGGGTAGCGGGCCTTATCTTTTTGAGAAATGGGACGTTGGGCGTGAAATTGTTCTGCGGCGAAACGAAAACTACTGGGGCCGAAGGCCGAAGTTGAAAAAAATTGTTTTCCGGGTAATCACTAATGAGGTGGCGGCACTGCAGGCCTTGCGTTCGCACCAGGTGGATTTTATGGTGCCGAATTCGGAACAATTTGTTGAGCTGTCGGAGGAGGAGGAATTTGTCAAGGAATTCGAGTGTCTTTCCTATTGGAACCCGGGGGTGGGTTATTCCTACATAGGTTGGAACCAGAGTACTGCGTTTTTTGGTGACCGCCGGGTGCGATTGGCTATGACGCATCTTGTGGACCGAAAAACAATTATCAAGCATCTTATGAAAGGTCTTGGTCGCATCGTGACGGGGCCGTTTTATGTCCTGGGCAAACAGTATGATTCGAGTATTGAACCCTGGCCTTACGACCCTGAGCGTGCCAAACAGTTACTTGATGAGACCGGCTGGCGTGATACCGATGGAGACGGAATGCGGGATAAAGAAGGAGTGCCCTTTAGATTCAAGTTTATGATAGTTAGTGGTTATCTTCCGGGGGAACAAATAGCCAAGTTGTTAAAAGATGAGATGGCAAAAGCAGGCATAGATTTGATTCCGGACCCTTATGAGTGGTCGGTTTTTGAGGAGCGGCTTAATAGGAGGTCCTTTGATGCTACGATGTTAGCGTGGGGCGGGACAGTGCTGGCGGACCCCTATCAGATATGGCATTCATCGCAAATTAAAGGACGCGGTTCCAATCGGGTCGGGTTTGACCACCCGGAAGCGGATGCCATTATCGAAGAGGCCCGGAGAACTTTGGATGAGAGTGAACGTAACAAGCTGTATCACCGTTTTCACCGGATTTTACATAAGGAGCAGCCTTATACGTTTTTTCGTGCCAGGCCGTCACTGCGTTTCCTGGATAAGCGTTTTAAGAATGTAAAAGTCCACAAACTGGGACTGAACCCGCATGAATGGTATGTGCCGAAAGAAGAGCAGAGGTATAAATGAGTTCGTAGTTCGTGGTTCGTAGTTCGTGGTTCGTAGTTCGTAGTTCGTGGATTGTATTGGAAGTTTGTAGGTGTCAACTTATATAGTAAGACGTTTGTTGTTGATGATACCGACGCTGTTGGGGATAACCGTAATGGTTTTTGCCATCAGTCGGATTGCGCCAGGCGACCCGGTCAGCCTGGCTATGGGGCCGGGTGGGCAGATGGATGCTGAGCGGGCGGCGGATGTTCGTAAGGCGCGGATGGAGCTGTACGGGCTGGATAAACCTGTTCATATTCAATATGGCAAGTGGTTGTGGCGGGTGGTTCGTTTTGATTTTGGGGATTCAATTAAGCATCATCGGCCGGTTATTGAACTAATCAAAGAGAGATTGCCCATTACGCTGACGCTGAATTTAATTGCTTTTGTAATTATCTATGTGGTATCGCTGCCGTTGGGGGTTTTAGCGGCGGTGAGGCATAAGCAATTTTTCGACCGCGCCAGCTCAGTGGCTCTTTTTATGCTGTGGTCGCTGCCGAGTATGTTGGTTGGCCAGATGCTGATAGGTTATTTTTGCGGGCCGACGTTTAAGAATTGGTTTCCGCCGGCGGGGCTTAGCAGCAATTACGCAGACCAGCTGCCTTTTTTCCCGTGGTTGGCCGATAGACTGTGGCATCTGGTTTTGCCGGTGTTTTGTCTGACATACGCGGGTTTTGCGTATCTTACCAAGCAGGTCAGGGCGGGGATGCTGGATAATCTGCGAGCTGATTATGTAAGAACCGCTCGTGCGAAGGGGCTGTCGAACTGGGTCGTGATATTCAGGCATGCATTTCGCAACAGTGTGATTCCGGTGATTACGATAATGGCTACCCTGCTGCCTATGATGCTTGGAGGGTCGGTAATTATTGAGCGGATATTCAGTGTTCCCGGTATGGGGCTGCTGGCGTTTGAAGCGGTTACGACCCGTGATTATAACGTGGTTATGGCTGTGGCGACCATCGGAGGACTGATGAATCTAATTGGTCTTTTGTTGGCCGATATTGCTTATGCCATCGCTGACCCAAGGATAAGTTTTGAAAGTTCCGTGTAGGAAAAAAATTAACCGCAGAGAGCGCCGAGAGCGCAGAGAAAGAACTAAAATTGAAAAACTCCGCGGTCTCTGCGAGCTCGGCGGTAAAAAAGTAGGAAGTTATGAGTAAAGGCGTGCGGGAAAAAGCGAATTGGGGAGTGTCTTACGGCGAGATGGTCTGGCGTGAGTTTATCAAAAGTCGGCTTAGTGTTGCCAGCCTGATATTTGCTGCGGTTCTGTTTTTGTTGGCTATTTTTGCACCGTTCCTTGCAAATGACAAGCCGTTTGTGATTCGTGTTGATGGCCGGTTGCATTTTCCTCTTTTTAGAAACCTGCGGCCCAATGATTATTGTGTTTTCCTTGCAGCAACTGTTGGAGTTTTTCAGCTGCTGTTAATCAGGCGCAATCGCAGGCGGATTGACCCCTCTATCCGTGGGGCGGTGTTTTGGCGTCAGATATGTATCAGTAGTTCAATAATTCTCATAGGAGGTATACTGGCATTTGTTTTTGTACCTCGGCGGCTTGATGCTAAAGATTACAAAGCAATGGTTGCTTCGGGGGAAGCGAGCGATGCGATTTTTGCTCCGATACCCTATGGTTACGGTCGTACCGACCTGCCGGTGCGTGAGCAGCCGCCCAGTCGCCGGCATTGGCTGGGGACCGATGATGTTGGCTCCGATGTATTATGCAGGTTGATTCACGGCAGCAGAATATCGCTTTCGGTGGGGTTTGTGGCGGTCGGGATATCAAGTGTTATCGGTATTTTTGTAGGGGCGATTCTGGGATATTTCGGGGGTAAAGTTGATTTTGTCGGGATGCGTATTGTCGAGATAATGATGGCAATTCCGACGTTCTTTCTTATTATCACAATTGTGGCGTTTTTCCCGCGAAGCCTCTTAAATATTATGATAATTATCGGCATTACCAGTTGGACGGGAGACGCACGTTTTATCCGGGCGGAGTTTTTCAAGTTGCGAAAGCAGGATTTCGTTCAGGCGGCGGTGTCCCTCGGATTGCCGTTGCGCAGCATTCTTTTTCGGCATATGCTGCCGAATGGCATTGCTCCGGTGCTGGTGAACGCTACGTTTGGTATTGCGGGCGCCATATTTATCGAGGCGGCCCTTAGTTTTCTCGGTTTTGGTGTCGCCCCCCCAACTCCGAGCTGGGGACAGATGCTCAGTCTGGGTGTTGCTACAACGGGCAGGTTTCTCTGGTGGCTGACTCTGTTTCCGGGACTGGCGATATTTTTTACCGTGATGGCGTACAATCTGGTCGGCGAGGCCTTGCGGGATGCGATTGACCCGCGATTGAGGAAAGCGGTATGAGCAAAGACGGCGTTTTGTTATCGATAGAAGGACTGAGTGTCAGCTTTTTTACGGACGAGGGCGTTGTAAAAGCGGTTCAGGATGTGGGTTTTTCGATAAAGAAAGGCCGAACGTTTGCGCTTGTTGGCGAGAGCGGGTGCGGGAAGAGTGTAACGGCACTTTCGATTATGCGATTGGTTCCGGAGCCGCCGGGTAAAATCGTTGGCGGTGAAATTGTTTTTGAGGGTCGAAACCTGCTGGCGTTGAGCGAGAAAGAGATACGGCAGGTTCGCGGAAATGAAGTTGCTATAATTTTTCAGGAGCCGATGACCAGTCTCAATCCGGTCTATACGGTGGGCGCTCAGATTGTTGAGGCCATAAGGCTGCATCAGAAAAAAAGCACAAGCGAAGCGTGGGCGGATGCGGCTGAGATGCTGCGAAAGGTAGGCATTGCTGATTCGGCGCAGCGGGTGCGTGAATATCCGCATCAGATGTCCGGTGGGATGCGGCAGCGAGTTATGATAGCTATGGCAGTAAGCTGTGAGCCGGTACTATTGATTGCTGATGAGCCGACAACTGCTCTGGATGTAACGATTCAGGCACAGATATTGGATTTGTTAGACGAACTCCAAAAGGAGAACGGGATGAGTATTTTATTGATAACCCACGATTTGAGCGTTGTGGCTGAACGGGCTGAGGATGTTGCGGTGATGTATGCATCGCGAATAGTGGAAGTGGCTGATTCGCAGCGGCTTTTTGCGGAGCCTTTTCATCCTTATACACAGGGGCTATTAAAATCTTTGCCGCGATTGGGTTTTTCGGGCAGGCGTCTGCGGACAATTTCAGGGACTGTTCCTGAGCCGTTGCATTTTCCATCGGGGTGTAAATTTCATCCTCGCTGTCAAATAGGGTGCAGTAACAGGAGGTGTCAGACTGTCGAGCCGAAGCTTAGAGAGGTTGAAGCCGGGCGGTGTGTTGCCTGCTGGTATGCTCCGGGCTACGAAAAGTAGCGAAAAACTTGAAACGAAAAATGTAAAACCGTAGTGTAAAACAAAAAATGAAATACGAAATACGAAATCCGAAGCACGAAACAATATCTAATGACCGAAATTTAAATGACCAAAAGAATAAGTTTTGGAAATTTGAGCATTCGAATTTCGAATTTGTTTCGGATTTCGATATTCGATATTCGATTTTTAATTTTGAATTATGGTTTTTAGCTTTTGGATTTAAGCTTTCAGTTTTACTATTATGGCAAGCACAAACGACTATCTGCTGAAGGTTGATAACTTAAAGACCTATTTTCCTATAAAGAAAGGTCTGCTTCGTCGAACTGTTGGTTACGTCAGGGCGGTTGACGGGATAAGTTTTGGTATCAAAAAGGGGCAGACGCTGGGTCTGGTCGGCGAGAGCGGCTGTGGCAAGACGACTGTTGCCAGGAGTATAGTTCGGCTGGTGCCGGCAACGGCAGGGCAGGTAGTTTTTTCCGCAGGACGCCTCTCGGCGGAACAGACGGATGTTTTGTCGGCTGACAGGGTCAAATTGCGTCAGCTTCGGAGGCAGATTTCGCTTATTTTTCAGGACCCGTACGGCTCGCTAAATCCGAGAATGACCGTTGGCAATACCATTGGTGAGCCGTTGAAGGTTCAAGGAGAAGCGGCGAAAAAAATTAACCGCAGAGAGTGCCGAGAGCGCAGAGAAAGAACTAAAATTAAAAAACTCCGCGGTCTCTGCGAGCTCGGCGGTAAAAAAAGCAGTGAGCTGATTGAGCGCGTTGCGGCATTGCTTTCAAAGGTGGGGCTGTCGCCTGACCATATAAACCGTTATCCACATGAGTTCTCGGGTGGGCAGCGGCAGCGAATCGGGGTAGCCAGGGCCCTGGCGCTGGAGCCGAAATTGGTTATTTGTGATGAGCCGGTCAGTGCTCTTGATGTTTCGATTCAATCGCAGATTTTGAATTTGCTGAAAGATTTGCAGGAGGAATTTGGGCTGACGTATTTGTTTATCGCCCATGATTTGGCTGTGGTGGAGTTTTTCTGCGATATTGTGGCGGTTATGTATATGGGCAAGATAGTGGAACAGGCCACGGCGGAAGGGCTGTATCGGAACCCTCTGCATCCGTATACTCGTGCCCTTATGTCGGCGATTCCACGGGTTGAGCCGTCGCTGCGGGGCAGCAGAACCGCATTTGGTGGGGAAGTGCCGAGCGCTTTGAATCCGCCGGCCGGCTGTGCATTTGGCCCGAGATGTCCTCTGGCTGAGGATAAATGCCGAAAGCAGAGACCTGCTTTGATGCAAAGGAGCGATTGCAAGGACCACTTTGTTGCCTGCTGGAAATGTTGAAAAAAAACTCGACTTGAGTTGTTAAATTTGAGATAATTAGTTGAAGCTTGTTTTTTGATTAGGGATATTTAATTTTGAGTTTTTAGTTTTTAGTTATAGTTCAAAATTAAAAACTCAACACTAAAAACTAAATTGGTATGGACGAGCAAGTTGGAGTGGAAATAACCAGTGAGGGGCCTGTTGCGGTAGTGGCTTTCAAGGCTACTTCAATAAGTGACGTGGAGGGGATAGCTGCTGCTTCTAAACAGATAACGGAATTTATTGACGAGAATCATCCGAACGGAATAGTATTTGATTTTGAGCAGGTAAAATTTTTCTCCTCCCGGGTGCTGGGGGTGCTTTTGAACATTCGTGCTAAACTGGAAACGTATAACGGCGAGGTTGTGATTAGTGCGATAAATCCACAATTGCACAGGGTTTTCAAGATAACCAATCTTGATAGTATTTTTAGATTTTTCCCGGATAAGCAAAATGCTATCAGGGGGGTAAGCACTAATGGGGTAAGCTAATGCAGATTCGTTCTGCAGAAAGCTCGGACTAAATGTAATAAGGATACTTTATTTTTATGGAAAGAACCGCTAACTGTCTGAAAAAGCTGGAAAGGATGGACAAAACCCTGCACCATAAGGAGCCAGACCGCATTCCAATCAGCGATTTTTTCTGGGGAGGTTTTATCGAGCGATGGAGGCGGGAGCTTGGGCTGCCGGACGATGCGAATCCTTACTATTATTACGATCTCGACTGGATAGTTACGGTTACCAATATGGATCCGCATATCAAATCGTTTGAAACATTAAAGGAAACCGACCAGGAAGTGATTATCAAAACCGGTTTCGAAACCGTTATACGCAAAAAGTTTGATTTTCTTATGCCCGAACAAATAAGTTGGGACACGGATACCATCGAAAAATTAGAGTCGTTTGAATTTGACGACCCTTATGACAAAAGGCGTTATTTTGAAGCCGGCGATAATCAAATCGCAGGGGTCGGAGACGGCTTTGAACGCAATTCCCCCGCCTGGATTGAAACCGTCAAGAAATTAAGACCGAACTTTGCTGTCTATGGCAGTATTATAGAGTGCGCAGAGTGTCTGACCCGCTTAATCGGCCAGGAAAATACCCTCCTCTAGATGGAAATGTATCCGGAGAGAATGGGAAAGGTGATTAACCGAATCGGACAGTTCTATCTGGACTGTGCAAAGGCCGAAATCCAGGCGGCAGACGTACTGCTCGACGGCTTTGTCATTTGGGGAGACGTTGCGTACAAAACGGGAATGTTCTTCTCGCCTGACTACTGGAGAGAATATTTCAAGCCCTGGGTAAAAGCCATCGCTGACTACTGTCATCAAAATAATCTGGATGTGATTTACCACGGCTGCGGAAATGTAAATGAGATTTTCAGCGATTATATTGAAATAGGCATCGACGCTTACAATCCGCTCGAAGCCAAGGCGGGGATGGATGTTATCGACTTAAGAAAAAAGTTTGGGCACAGGATAGGTTTTTTCGGAAACAGCAATATTCAAATATGGGAGACCAGTAACAAGGAGCTGATTCGCAAAGAAGTGCTGCGGAAACTGAATGCGGCCAAAGGCGGAGGATACATATTTGCGTCAGACCATTCAGTTACTTCCGCCATATCCGGAGATACGTACGATTATATTATCCGGTTAGTGAGAAAATATGGGCAATATCCGCTTGGGTTGGGCGAATTTGATGAGCAAATTTAACGGCAATTTATCCGGAGGCATACTATGAAACGATATGGGTCGGTAATCAAAGTAAGACCTGATAAATTTGAAGAGTATAAAAAGCTTCACGCTGCGGTCTGGCCCGAAGTGCTGGAAATGATTAAAAAGTGCAATATCCGCAATTACTCGATTTACCACAAGGATAATTTCCTTTTTAGTTATTTTGAATATGTGGGTGAAGATTTTGAGGCGGATATGGCAAAGATGGCGGCTGACCCAACCACGCAGAAGTGGTGGGATGTTTGTAAACCCTGCCAGCAGCCGTTGGAAACAAAGGCCGAAGGTGAATGGTGGGCTGATATGGAGGAAGTGTTCCACTGTGATTGATTGGGCTCAAAAGGGTTTCAGGTTTTAAGAAGGAGTTTAAAAAATGTTCGGGATGATATTAGCTGCTATCGCAGGGATGAGCAATGGCTCGTTCGGCCTGCCTATGAAGTTCACCACTAAATGGAAATGGGAAAACACCTGGAGTATGTGGTCTGTATGGACCTTGCTGGTCGTTCCCTGGGTAATTGCATTTCTTACCGTTGACAATTTGCTTGGCGTTTACAGGCAAGCGAGCTGGGCCGCTTTGTTTTGGGTTCTTCTGTTCGGCTTTATCTGGGGTTTCAGCGCTATCGCCTTTGGTACCGGCTTGGATTACCTGGGCCTGGGGCTGGGATATTCCCTGATGATGGGACTTATTATTTCCGTGGGCTCACTTTTGCCTCTGATTACCGAGCATCCGGAAAACATCCTCACATTGAGCGGTTTAGCGATAATAGCAGGTGTGGTAGTGATTGTTGCAGGGGTCTTGCTTAATGCCATCTCGGCGGTAATGAAAGAAAAGGATCTGGCAGATTCAGCCGCCGAGGACAAACCAGTCGAGAAAAAATCACTCCTAAAGGGCATAATTATCTGTATTGTTGCCGGCGTTACCGCCCCGGCGCTGAACTATGTGTTTGTCTATGGTGACCAGCTCAGGGCTACGGCAGAGCGTCTGGGCGCCAGCGAAACCTTAGCGTCAATCTCAATCTGGCCGATAGCACTGTTCGGCGGATTCCTGGTTAATATTATTTACTGTGCCCGCCTGGTTAACAAAAATAAGGTTTGGGGAAGATATTGCGAAAAAGGAACCGGTCGCTATTATCTATATACACTCATAATGGGCATATTATGGGCCGGCTCTACAGCCATTTATGGTATGGCCGCAGCAAACCTGGGTAAATTAGGACCGTCCATCGGCTGGGCAATACTGCTCGGTACAGCCATCTTCTGGGCAAATATCCTGGGCATATTTACCGGCGAATGGAAAGGTGTGGGCAAAAAAGCACTATGGATAATGGCTACCGGATTAGTCGTTTTGCTGGGCGGTATTTGCATTGTAGGCTGGGCAAAATTTATCACTGTTGGTGGCAATTAGTTTAAATTATTTGTTATAATGGCTTTTATTTGGTCTGTAAAAAGGGGTGAAATCATGTATGTCACACCGCAATTTTCGATTTTTATGGTTAATAAGCCGGGGGTATTGGCCCAGGTGCTCGGCGAATTTGCGCGAGCTAAGATTAATATCGTAGCAATGACAATGATGGATTCTGTGGAACACGGGGTTATGCGGGTGGTTTTTGCTGGGCCGGGGAGAGCAAAAGAGGTATTAGCAAGACTAAATATGCCCTACAATGAGACGGATGTTTTGTGTGTGACCCTGACCAATAAATCTGGTGCGCTGGCGGCGGTGGCGGAGAGACTGGCTAAGAACCACATAAATATTTCGTACGCATATTGCACTGCAGGTGCGAAGGGCGGGCGAACGACCGGCGTTCTAAAAGTTGCTGACGTGAAAAAGGCAATGAGGGTTCTGCAGCAGAATCATAAGAGGGATAGTAAGTCGCAACCGGTGGTCAGACGCTCACGGTCTTCGAGAAAATAGTTGTTACGTACAAGGACTGCCATAGATTGTGGGGGCAAATTCGTATCTCGTGCTTCGTCTCTCGTATCTCGTAATGGATTTGCCCGGGTGTTTTTTGGTTATGAGTTGAGTTTGGTACAAAAACAGTTGACATAAAAGCTGGTCGGCTGGTATATTATGGTTTCCGAAATGACGTTGGGTAATAAAGACGGGCAACGATAGCGGATTGTCTGATTGAGATTACGGAGCCGTAGCTCAATTGGTTAGAGTATTGGACTGTCGGCCCGAAGCTGGGGTTGTAAGTGCTTTTCCTGCAAGGGCTTAAAACGCGTTTTTAAGCCAGAAAAGAGGGTTACAAGTGGTTAACAAGTCAATAAGTGAATAACATATGGATTTTGAAAGTGGTTTACTAAGCGGAATTACATATGTTTTTTGATATTTTGTAACCTGTGAACAGCGAAATTTACTCAGATCGGCTGTTTTCTTCGCCATTGGACGGAAAATTTGGCTACTAACATTTAAAAACTTATCTGAGACCGCTTAGCGAATGAACGAATCTGGGCGGAAAGTAAGCCTGGCAAAGGCTCAAAGTTCACATTCACCCTGCCCAAGAAATAAAAAGGATGGCGAACTCCGATTGCCGATTGCCGAACTCCGATTGCCGATTTCAAATCGAAAATCCCAAATTGGAAATCGAGACTCCCCCAGCAGAGAAATTGTCAATCGTCAATTGAATCCCGCCTCTGCGGCAGGGGTCGGGATGAATAGCGGCGCTCTCCGTTTACAGCAATGGCTAATGCGGCCATTGTATGCTTTTTGGTGGGCGTTTCAAAAGTCGGTATGCGAGGGTTAATTAGACACCGTGGCCGTTGTGTGCGTATTCCCTGGTCCCGAGGCTATGCGCGGATGGCCTCAAGAATCGGGGTCTGTCTTTTGAAATTGGTCGCCAAAAAAGGCTGCGTTAATCAAAAATTTTATTTTTTATTGGACTTATGTTGCCCAGGCAATATGATTGTTACGAATAGATAAGGGGAAAATACGGAAGTGGTGATTACTGGTCAAATAGATGGACCGGTCGTGAACGGAGTCTCTCTCGGGAGGCTTCTTTGTAAGTAGCCGAGTAATAGCCGCAGAGAGTTTTTGCATACCGAGCTTAGGTGTCTTTTTCCGTTTCGTGAAGATGTGCAGGGTTTTCATTTTTAACGGGAGATGGAGAGGTGCGTAATTCAAGCAGAAGTGTAGAAGGACCGGTTGAGGAAGTGAAGGCGCAGCGCCTGCGCAAGGCGAAATTAGAGCGCGTGAGCCGCTATATCACCAAAGACAAGAAAGCAGGAGCTGTACTTACGGGGGTCGGAGTAGGCGTCGAACAAGCAGGAAGAAAAACGGGAATCGATATCTTAGGCGACGTTGCCTGGGGGGTGCACTTCTGCGTTTTCTATCAGAGCAAACAAGATTTGATTGATATTCTCGTGCCTTACTTCAAAGCGGGCCTGGAAAACAATGAATTTTGTATGTGGATTACCTCAAAGCCATTAAGTGCTGAAGATGCTGAGAAGTCATTGAGTCAAGCGGTTACGAACTTAGATGATTATATCAAAAAGGGCCAGATAGAGATTCTGGACTACAGTCAATGCTACATCAAATCGGGGAAGTTTCAGGCCGACCAAGCGTTGGAGGGTTGGGTCAAAAAGCATGAGCAAGCTATAAAAAGAGGGTTTGATGGGCTGCGTTTTACCAAAAATGCCTCGTGGCTTGAGAAAAAGAACTGTGTAAAATTTGCTAATTACGAAGCAGTCGTAAACAGTGTCATCGGCAAATACAGAATGCTCGCCATTTGCACCTACTCGCTCGATAAGTATGGAGCATCTGAAACCATGGATGTAGTCGGCAAGCATGAGTTTGCTCTCATCAGGCGTGAAGGCAAGTGGGAGCTTGTTGAAAGCTCCAAACGCAAGAAGGCAAAGGAGGCACTAAGGCAGAGTGAGGAAAGATATAAGTATCTTTTCGAACAGTTTCCTCTTGGTATCGTGTTAGCTTCTCCTGACGGGAAGGTGGCTCGCGCCAACAAAACAATGGAGGTCATCACCGGATACTTCGAGGCCGAGCTCAAAAGGATTAATCTTGCCGATACCTTTGAGAATCCGAAAGATTGGAAGAAGCTGCTTAAAACCATTGAGCGATATGGCTGCGCGGTTGATTTCCCCGCCCGGCTGAAACGCAAAGACGGTACTTCATACGACGCCCTTCTAAACGTGTCACGAGTTCACCTTGGCGGCCAGGATTTATTTCAAACGATATATGTCGACATCACCGAGCGCAAGAAGGTGGAGGAGCAGATTGTCAAGTTAGCAAAATTCCCCGCTGAAAACCCGAATCCGGTTCTCCGCATTTCGGCCCGTGGCACGGTCGTTTATGGAAACGAGGCAAGTTTGCCCTTGTTGAAGGCTTGGCAATGCCGGGTGGGCGGGTCTGTGTCAGGCCGCTGGTATGAGTTTGTGTTAGATGCTCTAAGCTCCGGGCAAAGCCAACAGACCGAGGTCCAATGTGACGGACAGACATTCTCGCTTGTCTTTGCGCCGGTGATGGATGCCAACTACGTCAATGTTTATGGCCTCGATATCACGGAGCGCAAGCGGGCGAAGGGGAAGCTAATTGAGTATCAAGAGCAACTTAAGTCTCTGGCTTCACAATTGACGCTGACAGAGGAGCAAGAGAGGCGGCGCATCGCAACAGAGCTGCACGACAATATCACCCAATCATTGGCAATGTCCAAGCTCAAGCTGGACTTAGTGCGCGATTCGAAGTCTTCATCTTCGGCTGACCTTGTCGAAGTCTTGAATGAAACCAGCAAGAATATCGAGCATATAATTCAAGAGGTGAGAACATTAACATTTGACCTGAGCTCTCCTATCCTGTACGAGCTGGGTTTTGAGGCGGCTGTGGCTGAATGGCTTACCGAGCGAATCGAGAAAGAACATTATATCGCAACCGAGTTTGAAGACGATGGGCAGCCTAAGCCTCTGGATGATGATACTCGCACCGTTTTATTCCGTGATGTGCGGGAACTGCTTACGAACGTTGTTAAGCACGCGCAAGCAAAGAAGGTAAAAGTTTCTATCCGCAAAGACCACAGCCGGATGCACGTCATTGTTGAAGATGACGGACGAGGCTTCGACCCGAAGGAAGTCGCTGCTACGGCGGCCAAAGCCGGTGAATTTGGGCTGTTCAGTATTCGCGAGCGACTGAAACAGTTAGGGGGTAATATTGAGATTGAATCTGCAGCCGGCCACGGGACTCGAGTTACTTTGGTGGCGCCATTAAAGTCTAAGAGTTAGAAGATAAAAGGGGGTAACAATGAGCATAAAGATAGTGATAGTGGATGACCATGGAATAGTGCGAGACGGGCTTTGCTTGTTGATTGAACAGCAGGATGATATGGAGGTGATTGACGAGGCGGCTGATGGGAGAGAGGCTGTAGAATTGGTACGAAAGCTGAAGCCTGATGTGGTACTTATGGATGTTACTATGCCCGGGCTAAACGGCATTGAGGCCACCCGACAAATCGTAAGGGAAGATCCCAATGTCAAAGTGTTGGCGCTATCGGGGTACTCTAATAAAGGTTTTGTAACAGATATGCTTAAGGCAGGCGCTTCGGGATATATCCTTAAGGACAGCTTAGCCGGCGAATTGATCCGGGCTATTTATGCGGTTACGGCCGGTCAACGGTACTTATGCCCCAAGGTAGCGGGAATCGTTGTCGATGATTACATACATGCCGGCGAACCTAAGTCTTATAAGCCGTTGCTGGATAGGCTGACAGGGAAGGAACGCGAGCTACTTCAACTGTTAGCCGAAAACAAGTCAAGCAAAGAAGCAGCGAGGTTGCTTCACGTCAGCGTTAAGACAGTTGATGCCAGGCGTCGTGACCTAATGAGCAAACTCGGCATGTCCGGTATAGCGGAGCTAACGAAATTTGCTATTCGTGAGGGGCTGACATCTCTTGAATTCTGACCAGCTTTATTGAAGAGTAATATCATACTTTGAAGGGTGTTTTAACAGCCCTTTTGCATGTACGATGCTTGGTTCTGGGGGCTTGTCAATGAAAACCACGAGTAATCCAAAGGTTTGCTGGGGGGCTTACACGCATTTTTCTAATAGTAAATATGCGTTTTACTGCTCCAAATATAGGCTTAAGCTGTGAGTAGTTTTCCAAAATACGTGTGTATAGTTTTCTACTATGCAGTCGATTAGTACATATTATGGCAAGTACTGTTACCGTTAGCCACACTGCGGAAACTATTAATATTTTGAAGGATTTTGGCTTTAGCCTGGCATGTGGTAATTGTTATGGTACGGTTAACCTCGCCGAGGAAATAAACTATTATGATTTGCCCAGAATCAAGGTCGGAAATTGGAATCCATTCACTTTTTATAGATTTTTGAAAGGATTCTTCAGCTAATTAGCTTTTTGTGATTTAACGCTGCTTCTGCAGGAAATAATGGGGACAATTATGGGGATAAAGATACTGATTGTAGACGACCATAAGATTGTGCGTGAAGCCATCGGTTCTCTGCTGAACAATGAACTTGGTATGGAAGTTGTTGGCCAGGCAGAAGATGGTCGAACTGCGGTACAACTTGCCCGAGAATTACAACCTAATGTCGTTGTCATGGATATCGCAATGCCCAATCTAAATGGTATTGAGGCCACCCGCCAAATAGTTCACGAACTGCCCGGCGTCAAGGTAATCGCCTTATCAGAACGCTCAGACAGGCGTTCTGTGCTCGAAATGCTTAAAGCAGGTGCCTCTGGTTATGTGCCAAAGCAATGTGCATTCCAGGAGCTTGTCTGCGCTATACGGAACGTCGTTTCAAACCAGACTTACCTCAGCCCACAGATAAGCGGAACAGTTATTGAAGGATACCTACATCGCTCGACGGAACATGATGACTCGGTCTACTCAGTATTGACACCCAGGGAACGCGAGGTGCTCCAATTAATTACGGAGGGCAAGTCGACGAAAGTAATCGCAAAAGAATTGTATGTTAGCCCCAAAACTATTGATTGGCACCGTAGCCAACTTATGAAAAAATTAGGTGTACAAAGCGTGGCCGAGCTCGTTAAGTATGCCATAAGTGAGGGATTGACTTGCGCTTATGCCTAACATAACTTAAAGTAACAAAATAATGCTGCCATCAGCAGCTTACAAACACCGGCGAGACAAGGTGCCACACCGGTCTGCCCCCCCAGCCGGTTTTACCCTCTCGCCATTTTTTCGTGCATACCCTTAAACCAATATTACGTAGGCTGATTCTTGACCAACAGGAATTGTAAGCCACTTAATTTCCCGCGCCTTTGCAACCGGGTTTTTCGAGCCTCAAAAACCAGGAATCTCCTGGTTAAATAGGCCGGTAATCTATCTGATGGTCTCTTTGAAACAGTCGACACGTGGCGTAAGGACTAGACTTATGATATAAGAAACTGGTCACATGATGGTCTAACGTGTAATAAGTGCTCCCACACCCGAGCATGTAGTGAAAGCGTACGATGGTGATTCATGCCAATGCTTTCAATTTCGTCACACAGCAATAATGTGTGGAATATCTGACGCAATAATCTACCATTACGCCTGTCTTCATTTCCCACTGCAAGATGCAAATCTTTTTTGCCACAAAGGCACCAAGACACCAAGGTTTTTTTATTATTAATTTCTTCGTGACTTTGTGTCTTCGTGGCTAATCCTAATCGGCAAATCACTATATTCTTCCAACTCCTTATACATTCTCTCCTGCTTTTGCCGCCGTAGAAACTTCTTCCCGTACGCCTGACTTCGGCAGAGTAAAGCAGAAATTGTTTCCTTGCCCGTCCCCACTTTCAACCCATATATATCCGCCATGCGTCTCTAGTAATTCTTTAGCTATCGGCAGGCCCAGAGCCAGGTCTTCTTCTTTGCCGTAACGCAGCTGTCTTCTAATCTGGTCAAGGCGATTAAAAATCCTGTCTATCTCGCTACTTTCGATACTCGAGCCGTCGTCTTGCACCTCCACGGCAATCTCACTGCCAACATCTTTTACTCGCACGCCAACATGACCGTTTGGTGGAACGGTCTTTATCGCATTGCTAACAAGATTAGTCAGTACCCGCACTATCTTGTCACGGTCTGCATCGATAACCAGCTCGGAATCAGGCATAAAGCTTTTTAATTCAATATCTTTTTCAGCTGCAAGCGGTGATAGAGCTTCTATAACCTCTGAAACAACCGAGCGAAGACTAAACTCGGTCAGCTCCAATTTCATCTTGCCGGCGTCAATTTGTGAAATGTCAAGAAAGTCTCTAATAATCCCTCTGACTCTGTCGATATTCCTGTCAGCCAACCTCAGATTACTATGTAACTCCGAACTAATTTCCCCCAGAGTACCCCTCATAGTGTTGGAGATAATATTCTTGAACTCGGCTATCAGTGTCATCAATTGATGGCAAACCGCAATAGCAAGCTCACTTTTTAGCTGATTTCGTCCCTCCAATTCCAGATTTTTGGCTCTAAGTTCATCCTCTACAAGAAGGCGTTCCGAAATGTCACGAGCCACTCCAACAACCGCGACTTCGTTCCCGTTTGAATCCTTAATGATTGACCTCGAAAGAGAAACCGGAAATACGCTGCCGTCTTTTCGTTTGTGGTAAAACCCAACTCCCCAGGCGCTTTTAATAATTTGGAAAACGCTTCTCGTACGCCCACTTTGAGGTTTTCCTATCCAGAGAATATTACTGTCTTTTCCAATAATGTCTTCCTCCTTGTATCCGTAACTTTCATAGAATGCTCTGTTGACGAAGATAATCTTGTTCTCCATATCGGTAATATAGACACTATCATCGGTGCTCATAATAGCACCTGACAGCAATTGCAATTCTTCTTCCGTCTTCTTGTGCTTAATGGCATTTTCGACTCTTATTGGAACAGTTTTGAGATAGTTTCGGTCGTGGTCTTTTATCAGATAATCATAAGCCCCGGCCTTCCAGGCTTTGACAGCAATTTCCTCGTCACCGGCTCCGGTGACAAATATAATGGGAATATTCTTTACCAAGTCCAGAATATCAAATGCTGTGCCGTCTCCAAGTAAGTAGTCAGCGATTACAATATCAAACGTGTCTGAGCCCAATACGCTCTGAGCTTCTGAAACAGACCCCGCAATCGTGCAATCGTATGGAAGCTCTTTATCTTCCACTAACCGCTTAAAAGCCATTTGGTCAAGCTTATCGTCTTCAACCAACAAAATTTTGTATCTTGTATTTCCCATAGTCTTATCCCCCATCTGGCAATTTACTTAAAGTCCAGTACAGGTCAATTGTCCTGACTGCCTCTACAAACTTTTTATAATCGGTGGGCTTGACGATATAACCGGCGACACTGAGATTGAAGCTCTCAACTTTATCCTGCTCATCTTCGGATGTAGTTAAAACTATAACAGGAATCTTTTTCAACTCCTCGTTCCCTTTTGCGATTTTCAAGAATTCGATGCCATTCATCTTCGGCATATTCAAATCCAAAAGAATAACACATGGCTTTTTATTGCTCTCACTTCTTAAATACTCTAAAGCTTCTTCTCCGTTGTGTGTGTGGACTAATGGATTTGCAACCTTCAGATCCTTGAGCGCCCTTTTGACCGTCATCGCGTCAACACGGTCATCTTCAACCAACAATATTAACCTCGAGCTTTGCATTTTTAACCCCCATTTCTTGACCTGGCAGCGTGAAGAAAAATGTACTTCCTTTGCCCGGTTTTGACTCCACCCAAATTTTACCACCATATAACTCCACGATTTTCTTTACTACGCTTAGGCCCACTCCAGTACTTTCAACTTCATCACGCGGCGACAATGTCTGGAATATCCGGAAGATTCTTTCGAAGTGTTTTTCTTCAATCCCAGGGCCATTGTCGGCGACACTGAATTTCCAGAAGCCGTCCTCTTCAACACAGCCGACTTTTACCCGGCCTTTCGGCTTGTCCATATATTTGACAGCGTTGCTCAGCAGATTCTGGAAAACCTGCATAATCCGGGTTTGGCCGCACTCAACCACAGGCAGTTTGTCTTCGACCGTAATCGTGACGTTCTCCGGCGGTGCAATCACATCAATAATTTCAGGAACAAGCTCATTTAGATTCACCTGAACCTGTTTTTCTTTTTCACGTCCGACCCTCGAATATTCCAGAACACCATCAATCAGGTTGTGCATTCTGTCCACTCTGCTGGAAAGCAAACCCATTTGTTCTCTGCCTTCATCATCGAGCTTATCTGCATAATCGCTTCCTATCCAGTCAGCTAAGGTCCTGATTCCCCGCAGCGGCGCTTTCAAATCGTGCGAGACAATATAGGCAAAATCCTTTAGTTCCTTATTGATACTTTCCACTTTTTCCAGCAGCTCTGCCTGTTTTTCTTCAGCCTGTTTGTGCTCGGTGATATCTCGCGCGACCGCTATTATATGCTCTCCATCCTCTTGACTTACGAGCTTCAGACTTGTCTCGACGAAAGATGTCGTCCCATCCTTGCGCTTATATCGGCCTTCCAAAACCATATACCCTTTTTTCCGGACTTGCCTTACGTGTTTGGTCCAGGCAGAATCATCCGGTATAACCTCCTCGATGTCTTTGACAGTCATATTGAGTAATTCTTTTCGCGTATACCCAAGACTGGCACATGCTCTGTCATTCGCATCCAGAAAACGTCCCCATTGGGGCTCTACGATAAAAACCGCGTCGTTTGACTGGTCTATCAGATCTCGAAATAGTTGCAGTTTCTCTCCGGTCTTTTTGCGCTCTGCAACACTGCCCAGATGCTTGGCAACCGCATCTAACAAATCGCTCTCTTCTTTAAGGAATGGGCTTTGGCCGCTTTCTGGCTTCTCTCCGAGGTAGTAAACCTCAATATCCCCGGCTTTGTCGCCGTGTATCTTTATCTGGGCATACTGACCCAATTCGCTTTTTTCGAAATTATCTGTCTTATACTGTACCCCTTCGAAAGTGATTCTTACGCAGGTAGCGTCAGGATACTGGTATGCCTTGCGAATGAGATGAACTGTTTTCTCAAATATCTGCTCAAGTGAAATCTCCGGCTGCTCAACAAGTTTTGAAAGACCAAACAGACAGTTAAGTTCCTTGATACGCTCCTCTAATGTCTTTTGTGCCAGCGTTCGCTGCTCAACTTCACCTTCGAGTTTCGCGTTCGCTGACGATAATTCTGCCGTACGCTCCTTAACTTTTTCTTCAAGCTGTTTATGAGATTCTTTTAGCTTTAATTGAGATTCTTTCAATTTGCTGGCCATATCGTTAAAAGATGCAGCCAATTCACCGATTTCATCATTTGATTTGGTCTCAATCTGGGTATCCAGATTCCCCTTGCCGATTGCAGTTGCAGCGTCTCTGAGTTTTGTAACAGGTTTGGAAATAGAAGTTGAGATGAAGAGACCCAGCAGGACAGCTAATATTGTCACCACCAGTGAGATTATTAGTATATGATTTCTTAGTCTAGCGGCAGGAGCAAATATTTCTTCTGCGTTGTATTCTATTAGTATAATCCAACCAAGTCCTTTGAAATCTTTGTAACCTTTTGAGTGTGCATAAGAATATAGTGCGTCCCCTCCACCAACGTGATGTGCCTTTGTTATGAAATATCCTTTATTACCTGTTATTTCTTTAAAGTATTTTTTTTCGGATATGTTTTCGAAAGGTTCATGATATTTCGCGTAAATGACTTTACCGTCTTTGTTAACTAAGTGAATTTCCTCATGCTCGTATTCTATAGCTGCCTCTACTTCTTTTATAATATTAATTACTTCTTCAATGTTTAGAACAACCTTAACTACCCCAAGAAAATTTTTATTGTCATCATCAATTCTTATTCCAACATCAGTAGAATAAACCTTCGCACTTCTATCATGTTCGACATCCCTGACATACAATCCTTCTTTCTTTGCCTTTTGCCACCATTCTTCATCATCTTGCCTGTAATCAGTTGTCTTTCCTGTTTGGCCGACATTAGCACCGTATTTATTTGTTACAAAAACTTCAGCAAAAACTCTAAAACCGTGTTTTTCTTCATAGAATTTCGCTCTTTTTCTTAATGCTTTTGATAGTTCATTACTAATTAAGTCCTTCATAAAAGGCGTTACTGTTTCTTCCGGTGCAGCCGTCCATTCTTTGTCTTTTTCATCAATGTATTCCTGAATATCATCTGAATTTTCAAATTCCTGATTTGATTTTATAATAGTTTCTTGCAATGATGGGTCTTGAAAACTTTGAAACCTTTCAATTTTGTTGTAGAGGTTTCTATCTATTTTATCCAGGATTTCAGCGGCTAAGAATACAGAGCTTTCTCCAATAGATTTTCGTAACGCCTTTTGGCTTGTATTAACAGCAAGATGTCCGACAACCCAAATTAACAAGGCAAAGCTTGCAAATGCCAAAATCAATTTTTGCTTTATTTTCATTTTAGTCTTTCTGCGTTAATAGTGATTACCTTTTGCACGGGACGCACAGCTAAAACCTATACTTCATACTCAGCTTGCAATATGTTACGTCACGCTTGCAGACCGAATCATCCATCGATATCTGATGGTAAACTCCCGGAACGAAGGAGAGATTGTCGGTAATCTTGAATTTCGTCGAGACACCAAAAGTTGCATGTGACCAATCATGGTCCTTGCTTCCGCCACCAAGGCCATCTCTGTAGGCAACATCCGCGGACAAATGTAAAACCTGCTCTCTGGTTTCGGTCAAAAAGCCAGGTATGGTCAAGTTATAGCCAAGTCCGAAGAGATGGATCCAACCGGTAACATCTCGACGGCGGTACCCGCTTCCGGCTGGATACTCATAATAAGCAACATATTTTGGAACGAGACTTCCTGGTAGAATCTCAGGCCAGGAAAAGGCGAACTTCCATTCCTGCGTAGTATTTGCTTTATTTCTGGCTAAGCCCGGATAGTGCTCATATTGCCAACTGACCTTGTATTTTGTAAGGTAAGCTTTATCTTCAAAGAAACGACCGCCGTAATATACCTTGTAATTAAACCTTTCTTTATTAACCCATCCGCTCGCAGTGGCCTCTTGGTGACCGACTGCCGCACCGAGCCCCGTACCCCAGAAGTCAAGGTCGATAGTCTTAAATAACGCACCTTGTTGGCCGTAGCCCTCGCTACCTTTAGTCATCCACTTACTCATGTAAGTAAGATCAAACGTAACACGTAATTTGTGCTGTTCGGCTTGGGCGAGGCCCACCGCACTCAACAAAATTATGATAGTTAGCAAAACTCTTCTTCTATACATTTCCAATTCCCTTTCGCTTAAGTTGCCACTCCCTATGAATCACCAAACTTAGAAACCGAAGTTTTCCAAAAATCCTATACCGCTGAGGAATAGTGCTGGCTGCCCTTCACAGCTTAGATGTAACAGGAGGCCTTACCGTTTCCGGGCAGCGGCACTAATCCGTTAGCAATTAAGAACCGTTAATTACCAGGTCATCTATTATTGTCCCTAAAGAGCGACGGACAAAATAAGACCTGTCAGCAAATCAACACCTGTTACATTCCAATTATCGTTACCTGCCAGACGTTCGTTCTAATTAGTCGGCGTTTTGGGGACAGCAAATACCCAAGGCAACCCTGGTTTTGGTGTTCGAAAAACCTGGTGTTACAATAGAAGCAAGCAAAAGCATATCTGTTGTCCACAGTCTCTTAAGCTGGATATGCACCAACTTAATTGGCGTGATTAATCATCGTGTTAATGATTCGCAGTATCAAAGGCCGGAAACAGACACGCAAAAAAGGACCCCTCTGAGGGGATGAAAGCAGCAAGTAATTCGGACTCACCGTGGACGGCTCTACCCACACCCCTGCGCTTGGCGAAAATTAGGCGCAAAAACCATTTATGTACGACGCTTGGTGGCGGTGTGTTGTGAGTATGCACCCACTATAGAACTATTATTTTGCGCAGAAAAACGCTGGTGAGAGCCGGTAGGACAAGCATTTATGACCAGAGCGACTGCTTTACACGCAGGAGATCGTTGGTTTGAATCCTGTCACTTGAATTCTTATTTTGGGTTCTTCTTCCTCAGTCAACTGGGCTCAGCAGCTGCCGATTCAGGTGGTTCAAACTCTTGCCGGGCACGCTGATATAAAAACAACAAGGAAATATTACTTGGCAGTAAGGCCCGAAGACTTTGCCTCGGCAAGCGAAGCACTGAAGCTTGTTTTGGTCAAATCTCAATCCGATTGACACAAATTTGACGCAAATCGCGGTCTTTTTGGCATTTTTGCCACAAAAGAACTTGACGCATGACTACGAAGTTGTTAATATTAAAGCACTTAAAAAAACCTGGGGCCGTAGCTCAATTGGTTAGAGCATCGGACTGTCGATCCGAAGGTTGAGGGTTCGAGTCCCTTCGGCCTCGTTGTTATAAATCCCTATAGGCATTAGGCTTATAGGGATTTTTCCATGCTCTCAAAAAGGGGCAAAATAGGCGGTGAATATATACTGGCACCCTGAAAGTGGGAGAGGCCGAATAGGCCAGGGATTATAATCAAAGATGTGTAACGGAAGTAACCCGTAGGGTTGCTGGAGTTACACGTCGGCAGATTGCGGAAAGGAGTCTCACGGATGGCCAGAGCATCGAAATTTACTGATGAACAGATGTTGGAAATTGCGTTGGATATGTTGTCTGGAAAGATGTCTGTATCGGAGGTTTGTCGAAAATGGGATATCGGTGGTACCTACGCCTATAAACTCAAAGACAGGGCAATGGAATTGCTTAGAAATGGCATAGGTAAGCCAGCTGGCAGGCCTTCTGGTGAAGTAGAGCGGCTGCGTATAGTACCCTCGCTGCCGCTTAAATGTGTCTTGCTTTTAAGGGGCCACTACGGTGGGCTTCACTAACGCCCTCGTTTGCCCGTTTGAACCGGTTTGGTTAGACGGCCTTAGATTAATAGCACTTTGAGCTAACAGGAGCTAACAGGAAATGAGCCAAAGATTGCGAAAGATAAAAATCCGTGGACTGCGAATTGTGGTAACGCTGGGCCTTTTTCTGGTCTGGCTGGTCACGGTAGTCGCGCTGCCTGTCTATGCCAGCAAGCAGCCCGTTGAAGGAAAGGTCCGGAAGGTGGTATTGCTTTACACCCCCGCGCCGGGTCATCATCCAAATAAGGCAAGCTGTCAGTTGTTCAAGCACTGTCTCGAGAACTCACCGAATTGAAGAGGCGATCATACCAAAACCAATCAGAGACCAAGGCAGCCTGCCGGCGGTAATAAAGTAATCACGAGCAGATTCTTTTTTCTTCCTGCCCACAAAGAACCCGATAGAAGCTACCGCTATAAAATAGGCAATAAAAATGCTGGTGTCAAAGATTCCTATTCTTTCCATCGATTATTCCTTGCGTACAAAAAGAACGAAATAAAAATACTGGTCGGTTTGAGTTACTGAAATACTATGGCCAATTAAAAAAACAATGCTCCTCCCAGGCGGTAAATATCGCTTCAATGTTTTCAAGAGGAACATCCGCACTTGGTATTGCATATATCATCAATCCGCCTTGGGCCGAACCAATCTTTTCAACTATCTCCTTTACCTGCTGATTAATCTCTTGAGGCCTACAAAAAGGAAGCATTTGTTCATCGAGGTCCACTGAAGCAAACAATTTACCTTTATAATACCGCTTAATACCATCGATAGTATTTGCTCTGACCTGTGGGTCATGCATGGATACTCCACATTCGACTAAATCATCAATGATTTCCAACAGATTGCCATCTGAAGAATACCAAACATGTGAGCCTGCTTTCCGGCAAGTTTGAAAAAGCTCTTTATACCCGGGCTTTAAGTGTTTGCGAAATAATTCCGGGTTAAATATCAATCCCTTTTGACTTCCAATATCTCCATGATGCCATACTATGTCCACACCAATTTCAAGCCATTTTTTTATGTATTTTATATTCCATTCAAGAACGACATCAATTAAATTATTGAGCTGTGGCGGTTCCTCTAAAAAATCTATCATTAAATTCTCATAACCTCTCAAAAAGTGTAAACGGTCGAAAAAACCAATCTGTGAAAACGATTCCGGCTTAGCTATTGTGAGCAATCCTTTTTTCCGTTCCTCTTCAATTTTTTCCTTCAAACCAGCCCAGTTAAGTTGTTCAAGAGGATTTGGTGCTTTAAAACTATCGAACGCTTTCCAATTTGCTAATGGGTGTTCAACGACTTGACCGATTATTCCACCCTGAGCGTTATGCCAAACACAACCCCAATCATCCTTGAAAGTCATACCCTCAATGTAGAGAGGGTCAAGCTCTTCAAAATTCTTAATTTCCTCAAGTCCGTCTTGATGATTTCCTGAAACCAGGGGATGACGCTGAATCAAATCTTTCAACTTTTTTGCATATTTCATCCACATAGACGGTGGAAGCTCGAAAGTAATTGGTATCCATTCAGGATTTTTGAACTCCATCGCTCTTAAGTAATTTTCCCTTTCACTGATGGCTTTTACTTTCATTTCATTCTCCTGCTTTTTAGGATTACAAAAATTTCGGTAAGCGTTCAGGCAGATTTGGCTAAATTGCCTGCTGTTTTTATTAATGAAGGAGCAGCAATGCCATCCAAATGACAACGACACGCATCACGCAAATATTCAATAATGCTTCGACCCTGCAAGCGGCAGGTCGCGCACGTTGTGAGTATACGCTCCGCATAACGCGCACCGCGTTCGCTCTGCGTGCCGAAACTGCTCTTACGCCACAATACGCCTTGCCGCACAATGCGTTCGGCTGTATTGTTGGTCGGCTCTACGCTCTGGTCCTTCACGAATGTCCAGAGATGTTTGCGGTGCTTGAGAATATTG
>JAUVYQ010000394.1 GCA_030603035.1 Phycisphaerae bacterium
CAATCGCATAGAGGAAACCGCCCACCAAATCTGGCTTGTTCTATCTTATGGTTTTGGTCCCCCCTCCCTCCACCCTCTAACCAACAATCCGGTCGAAGGAATATAGCAGAGCGGGGCGCTCTGCTAATCGCTACGACAAAAACCAAACCACCGCAACACAGAGAAAAAAAGACCGACACAAAAAAAAAACAACAACCACCAAGGGACAAGGACAAAAAACCTGTCCTTGTCCCTTGCCCCCTAATCGGGGGTGCGTGGTTGACCGTTGTTTTTTTTTGATGTCTTTTTCTCAGTATTGCTTGTGGTTGGTTTTGTCTCCGCTCAGGGCACGCACCTGACCGCGTTCGCATAAGACGTGCGAAGTCTCTCGCAGGTCAGGTGCGTGCTTGGCCCTGGGGGGGATGAATGGGGAGCAATTTAATCGGGGCAGGTCGCTACTTTGCGATTGGTAGCTGTAAGTCTTATCCGATGCGTGGCGTTGTGAATGCCGGCCAATTCAGAACCGTCAATCTGATTCGTCACCTCGCAAAGTTGCTGCAAAATCGCCGTGGGCCCGGGCAAGGACGGCTCTCCCGAGCCGAGTTTTAAATGTTGGCGATTTGCCCTGCCCCTCCTCTCGGGCCTGCCGGCCCGACGCCCCAAAAAAGGGGCGAATCCCCCGCCGGTTGCCTGTCGGCCGGCGGGGGATTTCTTTCGATGACGTCCCCGTCCTCTCAACAAGTCGCGTTTTACCCGGGTACCCTTCTCGTAGTCCCCTCGTAGTCCAACTTAAAAATTTCGATTCTGGCGCAGCTAAATCACCCCACAGAATCAAATCCTACCCCCCTAAACCACCATTTAAGCCGTTTTCTGGCGCCACTCAGTACCAAACCACCCTCAAATCTCAATCTCCAGCTGACTCCGACTTCGCTTTTACCGGAAAAGACGACATCAAATCACAGTTGCCCTGAAAAAATGTCGCTTTTAAAATGTCGTTTTTCCTGTTGACAGGATGTCGCTTTGCCGATAGAATCACTATGCATGAAGTCGCTTTTGCTAACCGTGATCAAAAAACTGGCCTGGTGTCTCCTGGCCCTACTGATCCTGCTCAT
>JAUVYQ010000369.1 GCA_030603035.1 Phycisphaerae bacterium
GGACGTTCTACCCTCATTGGGGTAGTTGGGGTGGTCTTTTTAGCCCCTGGGGCAACCAGCTCCTCGATAGCCCCACCTTTTTAGAACTTTTTGCCAAAATTCCGCTTTTGTTCGCTTTCTACGCAAACTGCGAATCGAATCTGCTCCGATCGCGGGGAGTGGCTACATAAAGTTCGCTAAAAAATATTCGCTTTTTCTGTTGACATCAGTTCGCTTTATCCGATAATTGATGGTATGAAAGGTCGCTATTGCTACTCTCGATTTTTGGACGAACCAAGCATTGAGAAACTTTTCGCAATCCTCGATGCTAAATCAAGTTTTCTCAAGCCGGTGACATCCAGGCCCTCTCAGCGAGAACCTTTCAGACTGTTGGCAGCGACCGGTGTTCAATCTCTCTCTCCTTACTTTACAGTTAGGACTGTGCCGGTCGCTGTCCGTTTTTCCATAGCCTTGTTTTGCACGTTGGGTCGGTTTGGTTTGCTCCGGTCTCCCCAATTTCCAACTTTCTGGACCGGCCCACGGCTTGTTCTTGTCCTTACAGTCTTTACGTTGCGGACGGCTCCGGTTGCAGCGCGCACGTACGAAAGTACGCAGCCGAACCGTCCGCTTTTTCTGGTGACATCGTGACATCAAGTAAAGCCATCGAATGGCTTGCTGAGCGTTTCAGACAATTGGGCCCTCCCCGTTTCCGTCAGGGGATCGTCGGGGGCCACAAATTAAGGGAGCATACCATGACATTAACCAACAACACAAAGCTCATCGAGGATCTTGCCGGTGCCGTTACGATTCTGATCGACAACAAACAATATGCTGAGGCACACCTTGTCCTCGATGAAATGGAGTCTAAGGTCCACGCGGTTCGAAGGCACGTGGAGCATCTTCAAAACGTAACGGATTTTTGTTCACGTCCTGCAGGTGGAGATTAGATCATGAACATCGATGTGCCATTCCACAAACACGTCTATCAAATTTTTTTCAGAGACGAGACAACTAATAAAACATCAATGAGGATACTTGCTTTTGACGAATCAGACGCCCGGACCAGAGTAAAACGGCAAAGACCAAAAGCCATAATCACAGAAAGTAAAAAGCTAGCAGATTGACATCCTGCAGGAAAGGACTGAACATGGATAACTGGATGAACCGAGGCTGTCGAACTGGTAAAGAAGGTCCTCATGGACTCAGGTGCCACATCGCCGGCGT
>JAUVYQ010000203.1 GCA_030603035.1 Phycisphaerae bacterium
GCTCTTTGATATAGATGAGACGGCCTTGCAGGCATATATGGAAAGATTAAGCCGGATTGCCTCATCGGCCGGTATGAAATGCCCGATTGATGTTGGCGGCTTGCTTAACTTGCCCGGAATTATTCGGCCGACATCGCCGGATGAAGAGGTGGCAGGGCAAGTCAAGGAGATAGTTTTAAGTATTACGCAAGAGGCGATAGAGAAGCTCAAACAGATGCGTGCTGCCGAAGGAACTGCTCTTGAAGCTGATTTGAAGAAGCACTGTAGAGCGATAGAGAAGGACCTTGAGCGAGTACGTGCTCGCAGTGCGGCTATTGTTGAGGGATATGCAAAGAGACTAAAGAAGAGAGTAGATGAGCTGCTCGTGAGCGCAAAACTGAAATTGGATGACGAAACACTTGCCAGAGAAGTGGCGATTTTTGCCGACAGGTCGGATATATCTGAGGAGATTGTTCGATTAGATTCGCATCTGCAGTCCGTCCTGTCGTTAATGGCCGGACTCCAGAGCTGTCAGGGGCGAGCTTCGGCAGGTGGTCAGGCTGGTCGGCGGTTAGACTTTATCAGCCAGGAGATGCTCAGAGAAGCGAACACCATAGCCAGCAAGGCCTCTGATATCGAGATTATCCGCTGTGTGGTGGATATAAAATGTCGGATAGACCGAATTAAAGAACAGGTTCAGAATATAGAGTGAGGGGCCCCTTTTGTGACGTATTGCTGAAAGGGAACGGTGAGATTGACCTAATGAACGAGACAGGAAGCAGAAAAGGCAAAGTGATGATAGTGAGCGGCCCGTCCGGTGTCGGCAAGAGCACTATCTGCAAAGAGGTGGTTAAGCGGCCGAATAATGTTTATCTTAGTATCTCGGTTACTACCCGGCCGAGGGGCGAAGCTGAAATTGATGGCGAGGATTATTGGTTTATATCGGAGAGGGAGTTTCAAGAACGGGTCGATAATGGCTTGCTGCTGGAATATGCCGAGGTGTTCGGCCATTTGTACGGGACGCCGAAGGACAAGGTTGACGCGGCACTACAGGCCGGAAAAAGCGTTATTCTGGAAATCGACGTTCAAGGCGCCAGGCAGGCAAAGAGGATATATCGGGATGCGGTAATGATTTTTATTCTTGCGCCGAGTCAGAAGGAATTGGCTGAGCGTATGAAGCTTAGAGGCAGAGAAGACATTGAAGCAGCGCAGGAAAGACTGGACGAAGCAGGCACTGAAATAGCGGCTGCCTGGCAATATTATGAACATATGGTTATAAATGACGATTTGCAGCATGCAGTAAGCGAGGTGGTGCAAATTATCCAGCAGAGCGGAGAGAAATAATGATAGAGGAGCTTAAGAGCACGGACTTAATCAACAAAGTTGGCGGTAGATTCAAATTAACGGCACTGATTCAAAAGCGACTGGACGAGCTGGTGCAGGGTTCTCGGCCCTTGATTGAGGACAGCAGCGGCAAAACAATGCTGGAAGTTGTTGTTCAGGAGATTCTGCAAGACAAGATTGCTATCGATGATGGATTAACTGCGGAGAACAGGGAGAAGAAATAAAAGGCGTGAAACGTGCATGGAAGCGCGAATTTCGAGGTGCGGAGTTCGAAACAAATGCGGATGACCAAGATATAAAATTCAAAAGAACTACCGAATTTTAATATTCGAGTTTCGGATTTATTGGGTGCGCTAACCACGAAATACGAGATGTTTGAAAATCTAAATATTTTGTTGGGTGTCAGCGGGGGAATCGCTGCATACAAGGCGGTCGATTTGGCCAGTAGGCTGACCGCTGCTGGTGCGGGTGTAAATACGGTAATGACGGAGAACGCCTGCCGGTTTGTCGGGCCAAAAAGCTTTGAGGCGGTCACCGGCTCAGCGGTCTTTACGAGTTTGTGGGACACGTCTGAGGAATATAAAGTCAGCCATATAAATCTGGTTGACTGGGCTGATATTGTTGTGGTGGCCCCTGCGACGGCCAATATTATAGGCAAAATTGCAAACGGCATCTGCGATGATTTGCTCAGTACGATGCTTTGTGTCTGCTGGGCCAAGCCGACACTTTTGGCTCCTGCGATGAACAGTAATATGTGGAACAACCCAGCGGTGCAGCACAATGTCAAGAGGGTAAAAGAGATGGGCTTTGAGTTAATAGGCCCTGAGGAGGGGCGGCTTGCCTGCGGGACGGAAGGTATCGGCAGGATGTCGGAGCCGCAGGATATTTTAGCGGCGATTGAAAAAATGGCTTTGGAAATTAAACGCGGGAAAAAGATTAACCGCGGAGAACGCAGAGAAAAGAAGAGATAGATTCCTGGTTTCGCAGGAATGACAATTCAAAAGAAGAATGCATTTTTTAATCACAGCGGGCGGCACACGGGAATACATTGACCCGATCAGATTTATCTCAAACGCAAGCAGCGGAAAAATGGGTTACGCGATGGCAGAGGCGGCCTTAGTTGCAGGACATAAAGTAATACTTATCAGCGCATCTGATTTGCAGCCGCCGGTCGGTGTGGAATTTGTAGGTGTTGATAGTGCGGCTGAGATGTTCAAAGCGGTGCGAAAACATTTCTCTCGTTGCGATTATCTGATTATGGCAGCAGCGGTGGCAGATTATACTCCTGTCAAACAGGCTAAAAGCAAAATCAAAAAAACAGGCAAATCTCTGACTATCAAATTAAAACCCACAACCGACATTCTAAAATGGGCGGGAAAACATAAAAAATTAAGAAGACAGAAGACAGAAAACAGAAGGCAGAGGGGGCAAATTGTTGTTGGTTTTGCTTTGGAAGATAAAAACATAAGAGCGCGGGCCGAAAAGAAATTAAAAGAAAAGAACCTTGATATGATAATCGCCAATACTCCTGCCGCAATCGGTGCCGATAAATTAACTGTTCAGATAAAAATCCCGGGTTCTTCCTGGACTAAAATTGAAAACGCCACAAAAGTCACTACGGCCAAAAGTATAATCCGTCTGGTGGAGAAGCTCGGAGGGTAGTACCGAGACTGTTTATAGCACGTACCATATCCCCAGTCCCAACGACGGTGTCATAAGTCCAAGTCCGATTAAGAGCAAAATCAACGCCCATTTTCGGCTGAACCAGCCGGTAAAAGGTTTGAACAGCACTTGCAGAAAACTCTGCCACTTCAAAAGCAGGCCTCCCAAAATAATCCACCACAAACCCAATCCAGCAATGATGAATGACGTTGCCATTATCCAGTAGCGAAGGTCATCGGCGAACTGAGGATACGAACTACGGACATTGTGTTCCCATTCGTAGGCCGCAGTTGTAAGTGCGAACGCTGGCCATGCGAGTAGCCAAAACAGTACGAATGAGTAGACAATAATCAAAGACGGATATATAAGCCATTTTTGCGATTTCAACTTGTTAGGATATGCTGCTTCTGCCAATGCTGCCCGTGCAACAATAAAACTGGCAGGTATCAGTACAATAGAGGAGGGCAGAATCAAAAACCCCACAACGAGCAAGCCAAAAGATATGTATGCTAATCGCCAGTCTTCGGGGCCGGTTCGCAAGCGCAGGATTATTTTTCGCCACCAGGGGATTTCTTCTTCGGGGACCCACTGGCTGGGGCTGCCGAGCCGGTCGAGCACGGCCTCAAGGTCTTTTAGAGAAACCGGCTCACTCATACCCTGGAGTTCTGTTTCGATGTGCTCTCTGATATCGCGCTCCACCTCGTCAGCATCAACACTTGTGCATGTATGCAGGGAAGTCCTTGCCTGGCT
>JAUVYQ010000115.1 GCA_030603035.1 Phycisphaerae bacterium
GCGGTAAAGGAATAGACTATCCGCCTTCAGAGCAGGTTAATGTAACTTTAAAAAGGGCGCCTAAGGCTAAATCCGGAACAACAGTAACCCAAGCCCACCTTTTCCACAAAGAGAGAAAGCAACCGGCGGAAAACTAAGCCCCGCCACCTATTAATGGCTTGGGGCAGTACGCAAAAACGATGATTTTCCCTAATAAATTCAAACATCGAGAATCCAGCATCCAACTTTAGCTCACTTTAGTTCACTTTCCCGCCCTCACCTGCAATGTGTAAAATTACTCTATATTTCCACAGTTGTCAAGCATTTTACGAAATATTTTCGGACTTTTGGGAATTCTTACAACTCTCCTGGCAAGTCTTTAATCAAGAACAATCTTATCTTCGTAGGCCGGAACGGTTACCTTCCAGCCGGTTTGTTCCCTGACGTAATCGCCGAAACTGCGTGCGCTTTCGGTCTCGCCGTGTACGACAAAGATGCCCCTCGGAGCGGCTTGGAATTCTTTTAACCATTCGAGCAGCTCATTTCTGTCGGCGTGGGCTGAAAAACCGTGTACTCGCACTATTTTCGCCTTCACTTTATGTTTTTTGCCAAGTATCCGCACTTGTTCAGCACCATCGACAATTGACCTGCCAAGCGTGCCGGTTGCCTGATATCCCACAAACATTATCGTATTCTCCGGTCTGGAGATGTTATTGACCAGATGGTGTTTTACTCTGCCGCCGGTGCACATTCCGGAGCCTGCTATGACCATAACCGTCCCTTTTATGTGGTTGATTGCCTTTGACTCTTCGGCTGTGCCCGCCATTTTCAGTCCCGGCAGGTCGAAAGGTGATTTATGTCGTTTGACAAATTCGGTCATCTCTTTATCAAACAATTCCGGGTGATTCTGAAAAACCCTCGTAACCCTTGCGGCCATCGGGCTGTCTAAAAAGACCTTCAACTTTGGTACCCTATTGGCCAGTCGCAGCTCGTTTATGTAATATAAAACCTCCTGCGAGCGTTCGAGTGCGAAGCTTGGGACGATAATGTTGCCGCCTGCTTTTTTCGTCGAGTTTATCACCTGCCCAATCAACTTTTTTATATCTTCGGTATCCTGATGTACTCTATCGCCATAGGTGGACTCGATGAGAACATAATCGGCGTAGTCAAAAACGGTTGGGTCGCATACGATAGGCCTGTCAGGCCGGCCAATGTCACCGGAGAACAAGATAATCCTTTCCTGTCCATCCTGGCGTACCTTCACCCTTATTATCGAGGAGCCAAGGACATGACCTGCGTCATAGAAAGTGGCTTCCACGCCGTCGGCAATATTTACGGACTTCCTGTATTCGAGAGTTGAGAAAAGCGGGAAACAGGCCTCTGCATCTTCGGTAGTATAAAGTGGAACCACAGGGTAAGGGCCTTTTCGACGTTCTCGCTTGTGCCTTTTGCGCTTATATTCAGCGTCCTCTTCCTGTATCTTGGCCGAATCCAATAATATAATCCGCACAATCTCCGAGGTGGCGGCGGTACAGTATATCTTGCCTTTGAATCCCTCTCGAACCAGCTTTGGCAATAAACCGCAGTGGTCGAGATGGGCATGAGTTAGAAGGACGGCGTTTATACCGGCCGGTTCTATGGGAAACGGGTCCCAGTTTCTTGCCCTAAACTGCCGTTCCTGATAGAATCCGCAGTCTATGAGAAGGCGGACGCCGTTGGCCTCCAGGAGGTGTCGAGAACCCGTAACATTCTGAGCGGCACCAAGAAACTGTAATTTTATCTGCATACCTGCCCTCACTGTGATAAACCCCATTAGAGAGATTTTTTCTTTTCCGCCTCTAACGGGGTAAACGGCGGTTTTGGGATGCGAATTGTACAGCTACGTGGGGGCAGTGTCAAGTCCGGCAGGACGGATTGCCGGGTTCAGCGGCGCACATACACCTCGTACACGTAACCGAGTTGTTTTTGTTCTCCCCGTTTTAGTTGGATTGTCCAGGTAAGCTTCTTGACCGCATTCATCCGGCGTAATCCCCGCGCTAGCGTTTCAATCTTTGCTTCGGGCTGCGACGATTTGACCTCACCGGAGAGGGTCTTGGCAATCTCCAGGGTGATGGCTTTGGGCTGGAAGTTGGTTACCGAAAGTTTTCCTTCCACTGTAATCAGGTCATAATGATAGCCGTATAATTGCGCCGCATCGCGTTTTCTCTCAGTTTCAAGTTCGAGCTGCTCGGCCTTGACGCTCATCGCTCGGGTAATGCGCAGCGTCGTTTCGCCTTGTGCCGGGGTATATTTTAACGTGTCCTGGCCCAGGATTAGCCCTTCCTTGACTGTCTCGGCCGGGGCGGTCGTCCAGGGAACTTTCGTGGTGTTCTCCAATCGCAGGCAGTGCCAGACCTCTTCATCCGGCTCACGCTCTTGTTTTTGGCGCCGGTCATAAGAATATCGTTCATCCTCGTTGACATAGTCAGGTATCTTCCACTGATAAATGTGCTTATACGGCACGGATTCGGTAAACAGCGGCAAGTAGCCTACCTGTCCCTTCTTCAGATGCACATTTTCAACCGGATAAAGAAACAGGTCTTCGGCCACCTTTCCAGCTTCTGCCGCGCCATATTCCGGCATGACGGCTGCCCGGCCACCATAACCACCAATTCCGCCTGCCTGGTACATCACCTGGGACATTACACCCGGCCTGCCCCGCTCGCTTTCACCCTTGACCAGTGACTGCAGGAACTGCGCCAGATTCTCTTTCAGGGCCAGGGGACTGACTACATCAGCGAACTGCAGATGGGGAAATCCTGTCACCAGTTGCATCGTTACATCGTCCAGGTCGCAAGCCTCGTTTATTACCGCCGCTTTTGCTGAAACCAGAGCCTTATCGCCCTTTGTTATATCTACTATGTAGCTGGGTGCCCAGGTAATACCCTTTGCCAGGTAACTTACTGTCAGCTTTTGCCCACCTGCAGGCGCAGCCATCTTTACATCGAGTTGCATAGATTTGCTTTTGCTGGTAAAAGTTTTTTCCGCTTTACCATTGAGAAATCCGACCCTTCTAACCTTTTGCGAATCAATGGCTACATCTCCGGCATCTGTCTGGACTATGATCAAACTGGCTCGAGTAGGTGGTCGAATATAACGAGGTACGTTACTGTAATTTTCCCTCCCGGGTGCATAAGGATTCGGTTGTGGCTCTAAACGATTTTCTGCAAAAGAGCTTAATAGGCCGCGGATAGTCGATTCTCCTTTATCGTCAAAGCTTAGTTCTACTCTTTTACCCACATTAGCTCTAAGCAACTCCTCGATAGATATCGCCTCAATTGATTTCTCCGACTCCACTTCTTTGGCAGTGAGACTTTCCAACTTCACCTTCGGCGGATAGGCTACCCAGAAAGTTCCATGGGAAGCCGCAGCAGAAGGCACAAAGCTAAATGAATCTTTCTTATCAGGACAGGTCACCTCCGAGACGAAAAAGCCTAACCCGTTCTTGAAAAGTGCTACCTGCTGCAACCGAACATCGGCTTGTGGCGCTGCCGCTTCTGACGTGGCATAGACCGGATGAATAAAAAACGCCAAATTCATTACGACAGTCAAAATAAGTGATTTTTTGATACGCTTCATAATCAAAAACCTCCTGCAAAGGACTCTTCTATTTTATGTGCAAATGCAGTTTCCACTAAACTGCTACTTTTTTTGGACTGTTTTCTTTCAAAAGCTCTTTTAGGCTGTCTAATTGAATCGGTAATACAACAATACTGGTTGAGAACAAAGTAAAATCTATGTAAAATAATCAGATGTCTTTTTATGAAACATTTACAAACCTTGCACTCGGACGTTTTTACGGCGCCCCCGTCGTCAGCAGCTGAGATGAAACGCACCGACCACTTTTCTGCCTTTTTCAATCTGCTCGTTAAAGATGCCCCACGCCTGGTCGGTGTTCTTTGCAATCACCTCTATACCCTCTTCCTGAAGCACTTTTTTAGTCGAAGCCGGTATCTCCATCAGCCCAGATGCTCCCTTGCCTATTACCAGAACTTCCGGCTTAAAGCCGAGAACATCATTCAGGTCTTCTATAGCCAAATTGTGGCCTTGCCTGCGCCACCAGTTGGACCTAATTCTGTCCGGAAAGATAATCAAATCCGCCGTGTATTCGGTGCCCTCAACCTTCATAACTCCAAAGCTATATGAATCTATCCGCATCATAAAAAAGATATTGTGTTACTGCGAGGTTAGTCGGCCTGTTTTCTTCTGCCCAGGATTGCAAATGTTAGAACCGCTAAAAGCACGACCGCCGATATATATTTTACTGCACTCGGCAGCATCCAGCCAGGCCGAGCAGCTATTTCAAAGTCAACACCGGCAGCGATATAATCGAGCAGAATGCCGCCTAAGATGGCACATCCTGCCACGGTGGCCAGGTAGGTAATTGCTGTTGCTTTGCCTAAAACCTTCCAGATGGTTACAAATGATGCGGCGTTGGTGGCCGGGCCGGTCATAAGAAAAACCAATGCCGCCCCCGGTGTTAACCCTGCCAATATCAGCGCCGCCGCTACCGGCACCGAGGCCGTTGCGCATACATAAACCGGTATGCCCAAAAACATCATGACTACCATCTGGAGAACACCGGGCCCCAGTTTGTCTGCGAAATAACCCTCAGGCACCACCGCAGAGATAACTGCAGCGATAATCAGCCCTACCATCAACGCTTTGCCAATGTCACGCGGCAGTGTAACAAAGCTGTATTTTAATCCTCTGGCAACTTTATTTCTCGTTGCTTGTTGCTCGTGACTCGTTGCTCGTGTGTCAGGACGCGGGTCATGGGTTTCATCTCGTGCGCTTTGGACGAATACATCAACCAGGCCGCCTCCGACAAGACCGGTTACGAGTGCTGCTAATGGTCTAAAGATGGCAAAAAGCGGGCCGAGAAGGCTTAAGGTAACAAAGATACTGTCCATACCGGTTTGAGGCGTGGACAGCAAAAATGATACGGTGGAACCTTTGCTCGCACCTTGCTTGTGCAGTGACATTGATACCGGAATGACGCCACACGAGCACAAAGGCAGCGGAATGCCGAAAAGCGACGCCTTTAACAAAGGCCATATACCCCTGCCGCCCAGATGTTTTTCTACAAGGCGCTGTGATACAAGCACCGAAAGGATGCCTGCCACGAAGAAGCCGAACAATAAATAGGGCGACATCTCGGCTACGGTGCCCCAAAAATCTATGATTATCGACTTAACAAAATCAGCCATTGTGAACCTGCTACTTTCAAATCAGCCGTTAATTTCTATCGTTTCAGTCTTACTGACATTGCCGTGCAAATCTATCGTAATATCTTCAAAAGCCATTTTCGTCCCGCTGCGGGCAATGGCTTCACGTGCGATATGTGTCAGACCAAAACAGCAGGGCACTTCCATATGAATTACCGTCAAACTGCTGAGCTTATTGGCTTTCAATATTGTCGCCAGCTTTTCGATATAAAACTCTGGATTATCCAATTTCGGACAGCCCACAACAATACTGCTATCTTTCAAAAACCTATTGTGAAAATCGCCCATAGCAAACGGCACACAGTCCGCCACCAGCAGCAAATCAGCACCGACAAAATAGGGGGCATTTGGTGAGACCAGCTTCAACTGGACCGGCCAGTGACTCAACTGGGATGAGGCCGCTGTCGCGCCGGAGTCAGCCGTCTCGGACTTTTCTCGCAGCTTCTTGTCCATCATCCCCGGGCATACAAAATCGGTTTGCATCTGCGCCCCGTTAGAGACTTTTTCCATCGGGTCTCTAACGGGGTGAGCGTTTTTCTCTTTGGTTAGATGTGCTTTGGTCGCTTCTTCATCGAACAGGGCGGCTTCCCGCTTTTCAACGGTTATCGCGTCCTGGGGGCAGTGCCCAATACAGGCACCCAGGCCATCGCAGTAAATTTCACTGACCAGTTTTGCCTTGCCGTCAATTATCTTTATAGCGCCTTCGGCGCAGGCATTGACACAGAAACCGCACCCATCACATTTTTCTTCGTCTATTTTAACTATGTTTCGCATAGCCATCTTGAAATGCCTCATTTTGAACTTTTTGAGCCATCCGTCTGAACATCGGATTTCTTCATAATACCCAGGCATTGCTCTGCATATTTGCACCATTTGGCACAGCCAAGATTTATCTTTGGATTAAGTACGAGCCGCCCGCACTTTCGGCACTTAAGCTTCGGCTCATCCTTGAAAAACTCTATGGTGTTGCCGCAGCCGGGACATTGCACTTCAAAAATGTCATCGGGCTTCCAAAATCTTTGGTCTTGTCCGGGACATCTGACCATATTGGTGTCCTCATCTATTTCCGGCAAATTCTCTCTCCGGCTGGAATGCTAATCTGCTTTTCAAATCCCTTGTCAGAGACAAACCGGTATTCACTCTGTGTTTTCAGTAACACATCATTATTATCTACGGTTATTTTAATATCCTGTTCGGGGTCTCTTTGCCGGATTACATTAGCCAGCAAAAAGGCCTTTTCGAGTCCGTCGCCGGTTTTGTAATTTGCCACTTCATCCGGCTGAGCCAGTCGCCTGCCATCGTAAATCGAGATGTTTTTCATTTGTTCGAGCCACGCATATACTTCTTCGAGCGACATTGAGTCCGCCATTTGAATTGAGACGGGGTTGCGTTCCACCGCCGCCTTGATAAACGGGTCCCAATCACAGCTTTCCATATCGCGATACGTATAAAAGGCAAGGTCCGCAGTGGGATTGCTTCGGCGCACCTGCTGCAGATAGTCAATTATCTGTTTTCTACTTTGCTCCACGGTGATTTCAATCGGCTCAGCGGGCAGATAACTTTTTTCTACAGCCGGCAGCTTCGCTTCGATGTGCACAAAATCGGACAGCTTCTCCACAAACTGCTGCGCATCCGGGATAACCGGCTCAATATATCTTTTTAAAGCTGTTTTACCATCGCGGCTTTTTAGATTCAGCTTTTGCTTTTTTATAAATTCTTCAAGCTCATCGCATCGAATTCTACCCGGTAGTTGGTACGGAACAAAGTCTTCCTCCGAAACCTCGGCAAGCAGTTTCTCGTGAGTTCTGTCCGCTATTCTGTAATTGCTGGTATGCTCGTAGTGAAACAGGACCTCCGCCTTTAGAAATTGCGCCTGTCCCCGGCACTGACGGCAGAGCTGGAAGAATTTTTGGTAGTCTCGATTGGAGCGCAGAAAACTTGCAAAGACCTGCAGTGTCAATTCTGCCGACAGATACGAGGCGAGCTGCCTGGTGAGGTGCTGGTAAGCTTTTCTGTCTATTGTTGCATCATCATACAAGCAATGTATGTAGCCGGACGAATGGGCCACGATTGTAACGTTTTCATTTCGCAGCGCCCGCTGTGCCTTGTTGGAAATAGCGGTGCCGTTGAACCACATTGTTTTCGTAACGAGTCTTCTATTGTTGGTCAGGACGCCGTCCTGTATGTCGATGAAATTTTGTGAGTGAAGCGGGGTAAGTATCATATAGATGTCCTTCAGCGGTATTCGGCAAACGATAAACGCCGCCGCCGCATATAAAGCCGATAGTGAAACGCACTCTCCCGCCCGTTTTGTGTAACCGACTTTATACCGAAAAGCATCCATCGCCTCGACGGTTTCCGTCTTCCAGTATGGAATAATGTCACTATCATATTTATCCAGCCCAAAGTGCTTTCGGATATCCACATCGAAGTAATATTTGTCCCCGTGGTAGCCGAACAGCGCATTGCTTTTGGCGACATCATCGGGCGAAACGAACTTCTCAAACCGCTTGAGCTCTTTGGCCTTGCTGGTAAGGCCCCAAGTTTCAAGGTCAAGATTAAACTCGTACTCATCCATTATGAATTGTTTGAGCCGCATCAGTTTTTTGTAGCTGCTTTTGCCATCGAGCTTTTTGAAGCATTCGAGCCGGCGCCATTGCCAGATAATCGGGCTCATAATATTGGCCAGAACCAGACTGTACATCAGCTCTGGAAACACAAAGATTTCCATATCCGAAAGTGTTATTGCCGAGGTGTGTTTTTGCAATTGCTCTGAATTCATTTTCTGTTAGCCCCAATTACTGTTTGGCATAAACTAAGAAGTGTATTTTAGGCCTCAGCATGCAAATTGCAAAGCCTAAATTTCCCCCGTGGATGTTGGAGTTGCGCTGTTTATGTCAGCGCTTGAACCAGTTTTGAGTTCGCAGGCATATCTTAACAAGCATAAGCATTACCGGCACCTCAATCAACACCCCTACAACGGTTGCCAGCGCCGCACCGGAACGCAGACCGAACAGCATTGTTGAGGTTGCTATTGCGACCTCAAAATGGTTCGACGCCCCTATCATTGCCGATGGCGCAGCATCGGCATATTTCAATTTTAGAACTTTGCTCAGAGCATAGCCAAGCCAGAAAATCACATTAGTCTGAATGAAAAGCGGAATTGCTATCCACAGTATAGTCAGTGGATTCGATAAAATCGTTTGCCCCTTAAAACTAAAC
>JAUVYQ010000378.1 GCA_030603035.1 Phycisphaerae bacterium
CACTACCTCGCCTACTCTCAGGCCGGTCTCGAGCATCAAGAGAGCCATCGTGTAATTTCGGATCCCTTTGCGAAACTGCTTTTCCGTGCCTCTCTTACGGAGCAGCGCATTGAGCAGCTGGTGACATTCGGTAACTGTTAATGTTCTTGGGGTTCTGCTCATAGCGATTGCTCCTTCCAGTATTTTGCTAGACTCTGCCTCAAAGTAACCCATCCATCACTTGTCAGACCACACCTGACCTGGTGTTGATCCAATTCCATGATCACAGTCTCTGACGGGACGACGTCCTTTTTCGGAACGCATCTGATTTTGCGTCGCCTGACAACTATGACCCAGCGAAAAGCGTCGTCTGCATTTGCTTCAACTATTACAGACTCGGCTAAGTTAAGAAGCTGTTCTGGGTTCATGATTTTTCCCTTTTGATTTGTCGGTTTAGATCTGAACGGGTTTTGTAGGTGTCGCTTTTGAATTGAGTTAGGGTGGGGGTCTTGGGTAAATCTGTCCTGGAAGGTTATCGGAGGATCCATTCGGCCGGCTCAGCCGAATGAAACATAACATATAGATCGGACTTTTTGAGGTGTTAAGGTGACACATCGAAAAGTTCTCCTACACTGTCAATCGCGATAGGCCAGGCGTTGTAGGTAAGCCAGCAAATCCAGATAAAGATGAGAAAGCAGACAAGATACCAGAACCACCACCATAGGGTTTTAGCTAAGCTTTGGTAATTGCGACCTTTCATACTTGGAACTTATCGGCAAAGCGACCCTCTGTCAACAACAAAATCGACATTTTATTTGCGACCTTTTTTTACGGCCGTAAAGGGATCAATGCTTTTCGTGTCGCAGTTTATAGTAGAAAGCGACACTTTCGCAAAAACCGCTAATTATGTCTAAAAAGTTAAGGCTCCTGGCCACGTCTCCGGCGGGCCCGCCGATTGTCGCTTCCTATATGCCGGATTTGAGGGTATAAAGCTATGCGTGGCGCCGATTTAACGCAGCCAGGGAGCTTCTGCGCCGTTGGCGCTATGTGGAATGGGTTAGCACCAATAAAAAATCTGCTCTCCCTCGCTTGACAGATGGGGAGGGCAGAGTATAATCGCAGCTGCAACAGTTACTAGCATGCAGTGGAAGTCCTGTCGATCCCTCCTACGGCAGGCTTTCGCTGT
>JAUVYQ010000387.1 GCA_030603035.1 Phycisphaerae bacterium
TCCGGGGCGGCAGCCCCGAAGCCCACGCCCAAGAGACAACGTAGGCGGCTTCCACGCGCGACAAAGGCCACGATGCGGCGCCAGCCTTTTTGCGCTTTGAGCTAGTGTTTTCCGGCAAGCCGGCACGTTGGGCCGGCGTAGTCCGGTCGTTAGCGACTTGTCGAGCCGGCACTTTGGGCCGGCGTTACTTGAGCTTTGTTCATCATCGAGGAACAAGGCGAATCCCTCAGCTCACGATTTTTATATCCTCAAGGAGCTGCTCGAAGTTTTACCAGGGGCAATTCTAGTCTTCGAAGGCGAAAATATGAGATTTATGGAGGAAACATTCAAGTCAAAAGTGAGTTTGATCAAACCCGGAAAAGTGTTTCATGAAACTGTTTTACGAGATTTCTGTTGATTCCACGAGCGCTGTTATTTGAGTTGTCGACCAGGGTCAACTTGTCTCTCGTTTACTTAATCAGAAGCAACGGACAGTGTTTTTTAAAGTTTTGATTTGAGCAGATTACTTTGACTGGTCCTCGTTGTAGTCATTCAGTCGTTTCAGTTCGTCTGCTATTTGCTTCAACAGCTTCATGTAACTTTTGACTTGAAAAGCCCTGCAGAACGCCCAGGCAGCAAAGAGGATCGGAAGCAATACTTTTGCCGCATAAACGAGCACAACTACAATTACTGAAGCTATTATAGACATGGTTTCAACGGCTGGGCTTTCTTGACCTCTGAATTGAGTGGGGTATGTGTTCTGGGTTGCCTGGTGGTCTGTTCTTGCATTGTTCCTTGGTTAATTGAGGCTTATCAAAATGGATGAAGTTGTATATGTTGAAAATGTGCTTTTCGGCATTGGCGCGACGATTCATCTTGAGCTCATGTTCGGCTCGTATAGCTGAGCATTTGATTTCTCTAATGATTGGTTCGATGTTCATGGTTTGATCCTTACAGTTTTTGGTTGGCGGATTCATAGACAAGTTATCGGCAGTCAGCTATATTTTCTTTAGGACATTTGCCCTGAAAGTGTCGCATTTCCGGGGGTGTTGATATCAACCGATCGGTTTAAATCGAATGGAGTGACATTGCGATAATGAGACCGGAACGCGGTTTTTAGTCTCCGGACGAATAGTCGCTT
>JAUVYQ010000350.1 GCA_030603035.1 Phycisphaerae bacterium
AAAATGGGAAAAAAAAGTCTACGGGATAAAAGATCCTTGGTTCTGGCTTGAATGACCTATTCAAAAAACTACATCACCTCATTTCTCCACCATTTTACACTTTCCATTTTCTCGAAAAATAATTTTGAAAAATTGTGGAAAACATCCTGAAATACACAAATATAAAAATACAGATTTTTTTCTTGCGAGTGCGCGGGTTTAATTACAATCACCAATCACCATTCACAGGACCCACCACCACTCCCTAGCATTTTTTCTCTTTACCCCCGCAAATCGCTTTCCGGCTCCCCGTTTTTTCCGCAGCCTCCTTGCTGCTAGCAAAAAAACGGGGACCCCGCCGAAAATCGACAGAAAGCCGCAGACGGCTTTCTCAAAAAAAAACCCACTAAGGGCCTTCGTTCCATTTTGTCCCCCGTTTCCATATCGTTCGGTAGGGACTTGTACACTGTATACGGGTCTTACCCTGGTATATAGTGCACAAGTCCCGCTGTCCTGGTTCAGACGTTCCGTGTGTCTCTGCCGTTCCTAATACCTTACCCACGCCAAGGAGCGCGCTCCACACAGCACGCACCAAGGAGAAAAGGACAAGACGAGAACACCCACGCAAGAGCTGGACAGCAGGTCTGGAGGCACACCCACACCACGACGCGCATTCATTTCTCCAGATTGTGTCTGAACGTCCCCGCGTGTGCATCGTCAGCATCCAGGACGACGCACCTTGCGAATTGCGATTAAACGATATAAAGTGTTCTTGTGATGTTTGTCATACGGTAGTCTTTGAATCCACCCCTTGTCCACCAGTTCAGTCAATCCAGATCGAACAGTCGGACGAGAGAGACTACAAAACCTTGAAAGACTATGAATCGTAAAAAACGGTAGCAATCCCCTGGCAGGAGCACCACGCCAGGTCCAGATGAGAGTGTGAATCTTGAAGGCCGACGACGATAATTCTTTTAGAGCACGATTAAGACGTTCGGAGCGCGTAGGACTCCGAACCCGATATTCACGGTTAGACCCATCGCCCTGGTCTTCGGGAGGTGGTCCTGCTGTCCGCTCCTTGCGAGATCCCTGGTCCAATGTGTCCCTGATCGACTCAGATAGCGGTTGCAGCCCTATGGACCGCTCAGCCTGTCGGGCCTCAATCCTGCGGAAACGCTCAGAATTAGTTTCCATATCCAACTACCCACACGTACGGAACCAGCACGGAGCCGGAAAGCGAACCTAGGAATTCGTTACGAACCCCCTCTTTCCTGGCATTTTGTCAGCCGTCGAGCAGCGGCCGATCGGCGTCGGCTTTGACCAGCTCGATCACTCGCTGACACTCCGCCGCCGCCACCCGAATCTCACGATCAATGTCAG
>JAUVYQ010000268.1 GCA_030603035.1 Phycisphaerae bacterium
ATCGGCTATTTGGAGCGGTTTGTCAAGCCACAAAATGTAGGATTCTTACAGCTACGAACCACAACATGTAGTAGCCTGGTGAATGCGGGGAATACTCATGGTCTGCGGAGATCAGGAGCTGGATCCAAATGATATCACCCGTGGTAATTGGCGATACTGAGTCGGAATCGAAGATTGTCTGGCCTGAGTAGTTGTTAAAAAATCACATTTTATTGTGTGTTGACTACCAGGGGACTACAAGGAGAAACCCGGATAAAAAGCCGAGGTCTACACAATGCCTTCACCACTGAACCGCCGGCGAACGGAGAGAGCCATGTGGCCGGGCAATAGCCAACCGGCCAGAACCGAGGCCCCGCCAGGTGGCAGGACAGTAGCCAGCCTGCCAAGCCTATCGGCCAGGACAATAGCCAGCCTGGCCGATCTCGTGTGAAGGGGTGGGTGGGAAAGTTGGAGTAAGTCTGTTGTTGTTGGCTCTACCTCCTTACGTCGCCAATTGTTCGAGACACAGCCGCCCTTCGAATTCAAGGCTGTGGACTGCCGTTCGCCCTGCGACATCGGCTTGCCGATGAGGCAGTGACCTCCATTCGTGAACTCGTCATCGTGCGATTGGTGATGTAAGGACAAAATGGGGTAGTGTCGAAGGGGCCCCATTTTGCTCGGGTAGATGTCAACAATAACAGGTAGCTCCAACGGGGTAAAAATAGAAAATCGGGTGAAGCGGTGGTAATATGATTAATGGAAGAAGACGGAAAGCGGGCGAATCGGTGGTTTTGAGGAGTGTTTAAATGATTGAGTGTAGAGACAAAATGAGGGTGAAAAAATATTATAAATATCAACTGAGACATCGACTTGTCGAGGGGGTGAGAGAGAAAAAATGCACCAAATGCAAAATGTGGAAGGACCAGAGACTGTTTAGCAAAAATCGAATTAACGATGATGGATTGACCTATTGGTGTAAGATGTGCGAGGCTGAATACTCACGAGAGCATTACAGGAAAAACAGGAAGTCTCTGAAGGAATACTATACATATGAACAGCGTCATCGCCTTGCCGATGGGGTGAAACAGAAGCGATGCAGCAAATGCAAAAAGTGGATCGGGTGGGCGGGTGGGTCAAGGAACCTCGATTTTAAACTTCACCAGGTGGTACAGGTATGATGGGTAAATCATTATAAACTCTAACCAAGTTGATGCTCAAAAACGAATTAAAGTGAGTTTGCTTACCAACAGTAATTTTTGACCAGGACAAACGATCTACCTGGGACATCGAAACATTCCAGTAAGTACAACAAGTTCGATAAGAGTTTTGACGCTTCTTTTGTTCAGGTGTTCTTGTTCTTCTGATCCTTCTCAAATTGGCTCTGATATGACGAGACATTGACAACTTTTTCCCGGGCTTCGTGTGTTGTGACATCTTAATTAATAACAAAAAATGACAATCCAAATTAACCGGTGTTTGAGTACACGGCTTCACCTCGTTTTTTGCTTAAAATTTGAGATCCATCGGCGGATTCCATGGATGTCACGATGGACTTCATCGATTGAGTTTAACAGATTGCATTTGCGATTGTCAAGGGTGTTGTGGTTAAGATGATGACAGAACATGCCAGGAGGAGTACCGGCGACAACTCGGTGCATGTAGATAGTTCGGCGGGAACATCGAGGGCCCTCAGTCCTGACAGCATAGAAATTACGGTACGATTTGCGGGTATGCCATTTTACCGTGTTCAGATCTGCGTAGTGCTTTTTGAGCACGATGGCGAAGTGGCCGTGACCACAGTAGATGAGGCGATGGTTGTCGGGCGTAAGTGGTTCGAGTTTTACCTGGAGCAAATCACTCCTCATCCATCCAATCGTAATCTTCAATATGGTTTAGGTCGTTATGGATTCTACCGAGTATATACTCTTCGGTCAGAGGCTGCTTGTCCTGGTAGTCGCGAACTTCGTTGAGTTCCCTGAGCCACATCAAAAAGAAAGCTTCCGTAAGCTTTGGACCGAACTGAGCAAAAACGTTATCGCGTACAGTCATCGCAACCACCATCCCCCAACAGTAACATCGACATTGGCCCAGACGATAGCTGAAATTCTGTACTCAATAATGCGATTAGCATCAGGAGCAACCTGAATGTCGTAACGATGAAAGAGGTTTGCAACCATAAGACCAGGCTGCGAGATATTGGTGGCACC
>JAUVYQ010000083.1 GCA_030603035.1 Phycisphaerae bacterium
GATTGGTTTTTCGCTGATACGATTTTCCCATCATGCGGTCTCCTAAAAAAGGGTAACAATTCATGTTAAAAAACACATTACCGTTACCCCGACCGCATGATTTTTTCAATCAATTTTCAACGACATTCGGGACATCCTCCCATTGTGCATATAGTCGCTGGAGTTTCCGAAGAATCAATCGAACAGGCTGTTCATCGATATAAATATTCAGCAACTTTGGCACTGCGTAAATTCGGAAGTCAAGGCAAAATCTGGTCAAAGGGATTTGATAAGAGATTTTGTTTTACGGATAGGGAACTTGAAAACAAAGTCAGATACGTGCGAAGTCATAATGGTTAGCCCTGCGACCACGTCGCAGGGTTTGAAAAAAGAAGACCCTGCCATAGTGATGGCAGGGCTAAACAGATTTAAATTTTTATATCAAGGCAGAAGCAGGCTCTGGCCAGTCATTTCTTGGGGTTGCGGCAGTTTCATCATTTCCAGCAGCGTAGGCCCTATGTCGGCTAATCTGCCGCTTTCCCGCAGCTTTCTGTTTTTATAGCGCTTGTCGAACACAATCAACGGCACATCGCCAATGGTGTGAGCGGTGTGCGGATTATCCGGGCTTCCATCTATCATTTTTTCAAAATTGCCGTGGTCGGCGGTGATTATAGCCGCGCCGCCAAGCCCCTTGACTTTGTCCAGGATTCTGCCGACGCATTCATCCACCGTCTCAGCGGCTATAATCGCTGCGGACAATATGCCGGTATGGCCGACCATATCCGGATTGGCAAAATTGACCACCATTACATCGTATTTGTTCAAGTCGAGTCTTTTCAGTACAATGTCGGCAACCTCGTAAGCGCTCATCTCAGGCTTTAAGTCGTATGTTCGTACTCGCGGCGAAGGCGCGATTTGCCTGTCTTCACCGCTGAAGGGCTTTTCGGTGTAATCGTTGAAGAAGAAGGTAACGTGAGCATATTTTTCCGTCTCGGCACAGCGAAATTGCTTCAGCCCCAGGGAGCCCCAGTATGCCCCCAGGATATTTTTCATTTTTGGCGGCTTTGGAAACGCCACCGGTGCAGGTATTGTTACATCGTACTCGGTCATACAGACGTAACATATATTCGGCCTGGTTGTTCTCGGAAATTCTTTGAAATCCCGCTCAACAAATGCCCGCGTAATTTCGCGAGGTCTGTCACCGCGGAAGTTGAAAAATATTATGCCGTCGCCATCGTCGATGGTGGCTAAAGGTTCATTGTCACTATTGACGATGCAGGTCGGCTCGATAAATTCATCCGTTACATCTTTTTCATAACTTTTGGCAACCGCCTCTGCTGCGGTAGCTGCTTTGATACCTTTGCCAATCCTCAGACATTCATAGGCCTTTTGCACACGGTCCCACCGGCTGTCACGGTCCATCGCGTAGAACCTGCCCGTGACACTGGCGATTTTGCCTGTGCCTATTTCTTCGGCCTTTTTTTCGATATCGGCTATGTATCCTGCTCCGCTGTCCGGCGGTGAGTCCCGGCCATCGGTAAATGCGTGGATAAAAATATCTTTTACATCGTTTCTTTTTGCCAGTTCAAGCAGGCCGTACAGGTGGTCTAACAGCGAGTGTACACCAATGTTACTGCACAGGCTCATCACGTGCATTTTGCCGTTATTGTTTTTTACAAATTTGATTAAGTTCAGAAATTCCTTATTCTCAAAAAAAGACCCGTCGCGAATGGCCCTGCTGATTCTTACAGATTCCTGTGGAACGATTCTGCCGGCTCCGATATTTTGATGTCCTACTTCGCTATTGCCCATCGTTCCGTCCGGCAGGCCCACATCTGAACCGCTTGTATGGATAAGGCAGTTTGGATACTCGGCCATCAGCATGTCGTCTGTCGGGGTGTTGGCGCACTTGACAGCATTATAGTCATCTTCATCGGGATTTGGATTATAACCCCACCCGTCGCGGATAATCAGTACGAATGGCTTGTTCTTCAAAATTACTTTTTGTTTCGCCATAAAAAAAGGGCCTTTCGAATAAAAAGTGAAACTATCCGCACTTTTACCTTTTTACTTTTGCCTTTTTGCTTATTAACCCGATATAATATAAGGCCGTGTTAAATATGTCAAACATTTAGAAAAAACGCTCAAAAACGGGAGCCCTGTGCCGCTAAAAGTTTTTGACAGCAGTAGTTACTGTGGTATAATTGGCCGCTAATCAGGGATACCTGCTTTGGCAGGTACGAGTTTACAGCCGCGGAAGCAGGCGTGCTAAATGCCGGCAAATGGCGGCGGCAGGGTTGTCCTAATACAGAGAAGGGGAATGTATATGTTTAATAGTACGAATGTCCGTCTTGCAATCTGTGTATGCCTGATAAGCGTAATCCTGTTATTTTTGGCCGGCTGTGGCGGGAAACAACAACGGGCGGTTGATTTATATGTCGACGCTGTAATGCTCAGAGAGCTCGATGAGAATGAAATGGCCATCGAACGGCTCAACTCAGCCGTGAAAATAGACAATCGTTTTCCGTTCGCTTACTCTCTGCTTGGCGAGATTTATCAGGAAACAAAGGCTTATGAAAAAAGTGCCGTCTCCTATGAAAAGGCAACAGAATTAAATCCCTGGTCTTTCAAAGATTATTTCAATCTTGGCCGGGTCTACCAGATTATGAAAAAATTTGCACAGGCGGTCAAGGCATACGCCAGAGCCTGTGAGCTCAAGCCCGACCATCTGGGAGCCAATGTCGGTGCCGCCGAAAGCTACTACGAAATTGAGGACTACAACAATGCTTTGGTGGCAGCCGTCCGAGCCGAGCAGATTGACCCTAATGTAAGTGAAATCCAAAAGCTGCTTGGCGATATTTATGAATTGCAAAAAGATTATGACCAGGCTATTCGCTCCTATAAGCGTGCACTGGAAATAGATAGTAATAACCCTGATATTATGACTTCGCTGGCAGTTGCGTATCTAAGAGCCGGTTACAATGAGCCGGCAAAGGAGCTGTTAACATCAGTAACACAAATCCAGCCGAATAACAACACCGCTTATCAATATCTTGGGTATTGTTATCTGCGACTTAACGATGTGGACCGGGCAACGGAAAGTTACAGCAGGGCGATTGAGATAAATGATAAGGATTGGGAGGCATATAGGGGGTTGGGGGTTGCCTATATGTTAAAGGCGCTCGATGATGAAGATGAGACGCTGAAGGCAAAAGCAATCCAGCAGTGGCGTCTGTCTCTGGATTTAAAGCCCAATCAACCTAATCGTGAGAGGCTGCTCAAATACATAGAAATATATTCAAAGCAAAATGAATAGCCGACAGCGGATACGCCAAACGCCGATTATGACAGGGTCCGAGAGAGAAGAAAGTAGCGCCCGGCCGAGTTCAGGCCGGGCTTTTTTGAAGCGCCAACATTTCGCACTGCCGGATTTGGCGGCACAGCTTATTTTCTGGCCTTTAATGGCGGCCGGCCTGACGCTGGATTTGTGGAGCAAGAGGGCTGTATTCAACTGGCTGGAGCAAAAGCCGGGCAACGGCGTTTCAATTATAGATGGTTTTTTACAATTTGTGGCAACGGAAAACAAAGGCGCCGCTTTTGGAATAGCCGCCGGGCAGTATCACTTATTAGTAGCGGTTTCAGTTATTGCCTTGGTGGTAATCTTTGCGGTTTTTCTTGTCGGCGGAACCCGGCAAAAATTAGTTCACATTGCTCTTGCGCTCTTTGCTGCCGGTGTCTGTGGTAATCTTTACGACAGAATATTTAATAATGGTCTGGTGCGTGACTTTATTGATGTCTATTACCGACAGTACCATTGGCCTGCGTTTAATGTCGCAGACGGTATGCTTTGTATTGGTGTTGGGTTAATGATTATTTCAAGCTTTCGGGCTCCCGGACGCTCTTCATAGCGGGTTCCCGTTTAGCGTTCCGTTTTACTGGGAAGTCTTCTCGAAAACGTGCTCGGCAACATAAATAGGGGCGCTTGACGCCGCCCCTAAAGCAATCGCATCGGAGGGGCGGGAGTCAATTTCAACGGTTCGCCCGTTCAAACTCAGGTATATCTTCGCATAGAAGGTGTGATTGCGTAAGTCATTTATAACTATCTTTTCTATTTTAGCGCCGAGATTTTCGATTACACTGTCCAACAAATCGTGTGTCATCGGGCGGGGCGGTTTGATGCCCTTTAGCCGGCGGTCGATTGCGAAGATTTCAACTATACCGATGACGATAGGGAAGCTGCGCTGGCCGCGACGCTCTTTTAAGACAATTATCTGCTGGTCGGATGTCTCGTTAATGATTATACGTGATAATTCGGCTTCCGTTTCCATTTTGGCACCGCCTTTACTTCGTATATGCGTATATGCGTAAATGAGTATATGAGTTTATGAGTATATGGGTCTATAGATTTGTTCCTTTACGCATTCACTCATATGCACATTTACTCATCTACTATTTTACAATTCCGAAAGGTGTTTCTCAACGGTCTTTAATTGTTCTGACAGCTCACCCAGCCTGCCTCTGGCCCGGGCAACTACTTCCGGTTTGGCTTTGGTAACAAAATCTTCATTGCCCAGCTTCGCCTCTACAGCTTTCTTAGCTTTTTCTATCTGCTGCTTTTGTTTTTCCAGCCGCTGCCGTTCAGCTTGCGGGTCAATGGCATTATGTACATAAACTTCCGTCGCATCTGCGATTGCAACTGCAGCGTTTGTGGGTTTTACAATAGCTGTCCCGGCCTTAAATTCTTTTACGCCAGCCAACTGCTGGATGAGTTCAGCATTTCGGTTCAGAATATCAACGCTTTCTTGTTGCGACTTTATGGATACAACCTTGAGTTCCTTTGGTGGTATATTTCTATTACTTCTAATATCCCGGACAGTCCGAATTGCAGCTTGTATAATTTCAATCTGTTTCTCAGCGTCCGGCTCTCGTAAGGAATCAATTTGCTTTGGCCATTCGGCAGCAACCAGCGCCTCGGATTTTTTCGCTTCAGCAAGTCCCTTAAGTTGTCTGGTCGGTGCAATTTCGTTGAGTTTCTGGAATATTCCTTCAGTGATAAACGGCACAAACGGATGCAGCAGACGCAAAATCTGGTCCAGCACAAAAGCTAAAACGTTTTGAGCAATCGGCTTTTGCTGCTCATCCTGTATTCTCGGCTTAATCCATTCGAGATACCAGTCGCAAAAGTCATTCCAGAAAAATCTGTAAAGTTGTGCTAACGGCTCGCTGTATTTGAATTCGTTTAAGGACTCGCCAACGTCAGCGACAGTTTGCGCCAGGCGGGAAAGAATCCATCTATCGGTGATTGTCATTTTGTCTTTGTCAAATTTGCCCGGCTCGATACCCTCGAGGTTCATCAAGGCAAAACGCGAAGCGTTCCAGAGCTTATTACAGAAGTTTCGGCCGATATCAAACTTCGGCGACGTATTGGCCGTCCGCCCATCGGGCAGTGTCATTGATACCACCGGCATCCGAATATCCTGCGTATCCGTTGTCATACTGGCCAGTGTAAACCGCATCGCATCGGCCCCGTGACTGTTAATAGCTACCAGCGGGTCAATGCCATTACCGAGACTCTTTGACATCTTGCGTCCTTCGCCGTCCTGTATCATCGCGTGAATATACACATCGGTGAACGGAATATCACCGGCGCAATACTGACCCATCATAAGCATACGCGAGACCCACAACGTGATAATCTCGCGGGCCGTACAAAGCACATCGCCCGGATAAAATGCTTTCATTTCCGGCGTATCATCCGGCCAACCCATCGTACTGAAAGGCCAAAGTGCTGATGAAAACCACGTATCGAGAACGTCCGGGTCCTGGGCTAAGTCATCGCAGCCGCACTTTTCGCAGCTTGTGGGGTCTTTCATACCGGTGTTGGTTTGACCGCATTTTTGACAGTACCAAATCGGGATTCTGTGTCCCCACCAGAGCTGTCTGCTTATTGGCCAATCACGCAGGTTTTCCAGCCATGCTTGATAGGTCTTGGCGTAACGGTCGGGAATAAATCGCAATCGACCGTCAAGTAACGGTTTCAGAGCCAGACCGGCCAGAGAATTTACCGGCACGTCGGTTTCCTCGATTAACCCGGAGCCAAATTTTTCTTTCAAGTGCTCGATGGGCTTTTTGACTGCGATGTACCATTGGTCGGACAAGTACGGCTCAATCGGCACATGACTGCGGTAACTGTGTCCGACCTCGTGGTCGTATTCGCGAACATCCTCAAGCAGGTTTTCCTGACGGAACCATTCAACGACGGCTTCGCGGGCCTCGAAACGGTCCATACCGAGCAAAGCTTGCGCTTCCGGCGAATCGGCATCTCCCCAGCCGTACTTGTCGCTGATTGAGCCGTCCGGTGCCATCACGTTCACAACTTCCAGTCCGTGCCTCTGGCCAATCTCCCAGTCATCCGGGTCGTGGGCGGGCGTCACTTTCAAGAAACCGGTGGAAAACCTCGCCTTTTCATCTTCGCTTTCAGCGTCAGGCAGAACAACATGTTCATCGGCGATGATTGGGATGATGCGACCTACGATTGGAAGCCGAATTTTTTTACCGAGCAGATATTCAGCACGCTTATCTGCCGGATTCATTGCAACGGCTGTATCGCCGAGCATCGTCTCCGGCCGGGTCGTGGCAACAGTAACATACTCAATGCTTTGTCCTGTAATCTCAACCGACTTGACAAGCGGATAGCGCAAATACCAGAAATGTCCCTGCACCGTCTCGTGCTCGACCTCATCGTCGGCCAGCACTGTCTGCGTAGCCGGGTCCCAGTTGACCAGCCGTTTGCCTCGATAAATCAGTCCATCCTTAAAGAGCTTAAAAAACGCAGCACGAACGGCTTTTGCGCAGACCTCATCCATAGTGAACCGGGTCCGCTGCCAGTCGCACGAACAGCCCATTGCCTGCAGTTGTTCAATAATCCTGGCCTCGTATTCGTCTTTCCAGGCCTGCACGCGGGCGACGAAGTCCTCCCGTGCAAAGTCCGTCCGCCGCTTGCCCTCCTCTGACAGGATACATTTCTCAACGACCGTCTGCGTGGCGATACCGGCGTGGTCGGTCCCCGGCATCCAGAGAGTATTGTATTTTTGCATCCGACGGAACCGAATCAGAATATCCTGCAATGTGTTATTCAGTGCGTGGCCAAGGTGCAGCGGTGCCGTTACGTTAGGCGGCGGGATAACGATAGTATAGTTCTTTTTCTCCCGCCCATCGCCAGTGGCTTCAGCGTGGAAGTATTGGCCTGAGGACCATATTTCGTTTGCCTGCCTCTCTATCGTCTCTGGCTCATAAACTTTCGAAAGTTCTTCGCCCATAACCTACCTAATTGATTGCCTATAAAAAATTCCGGCAAAAATATAAACCTGCCGGAACTTTATCTTAATAAAATCAGATAATAATGTAAAGCAAGCAATTAAGCACAAATCAGGCATTTCTGCTTGCTGTTGTAATGATTAGTTTCGCGGGCTGATTTAGCTTAATCGAGGTTCATTGTCATCAGGAACTCTGCGTTGCTTCGGCACTTGGCAAGCCTGCCTTTGAGCAGCTCGATTGATTCGGTTGGGTTCAATTCGCTAAGGACTCTCCGGAGCCGATATACAAGCTGAAGCTCTTTTGGGTCGAGCAGTAATTCTTCCCTCCTGGTTCCGCTTCGGCTGATGTCTATAGCCGGCCAGATCCTTCTATCAACGAGGCGCCTGTCGAGGTGCAATTCCATATTTCCGGTTGCCTTAAACTCTTCAAAAATCACCTCGTCCATTTTCGAGCCGGTGTCAATTAACGCGGTCGCAAGAATACTCAGCGAACCGCCGTCTTCGACATTTCTTGCTGCGCCAAAAAATTTCTTAGGCATCTGCATTGCGCCGGCATCGACACCGCCGGTCAGGATTCTACCCGAGTGTGGCATCTCGGTATTATAGGCACGGGCAAGGCGGGTTATCGAGTCCAGCAGGATTACCACGTCCTTGCCGTACTCGACAAGTCGCTTTGCCTTTTCGATTACGACCTCTGCTACCTGGCAGTGACGCGAGGCGGCTTCATCAAAAGTGGAACTTATGACCTCAACGTCTTCAGCGGTTTTCCGCTGCATTTCCGTAACTTCTTCGGGCCGTTCGTCAATCAGAAGCACTATCAGTTTTACGTCAGGATGATTTATACTGATGGCGTTTGCTATTTTTTGCAGCAGAATTGTCTTGCCGGTTCGTGGTGCAGCAACAATCAGCCCACGCTGACCCTTCCCTACCGGCGTTACCAAATCAATTATTCGCATATTTAACTCTTCTGCTGTGGTTTCGAGTATAAAACGGTCCTCCGGATGCAATGGTGTCAGGTCGCTGAATACCACCTTTTCCGCAAGGTTATCGGGGTTTTCATAGTTAATCGCTTCAACGCGCAGAAGAGCAAAATACTTCTCCGAATCTTTCGGCGGCCTGATTTGTCCTGATACAGTGTTTCCGGTTCGCAGGCCGAAACGCCTGATTTGAGACGGTGAGACATAGATGTCGTCCGAAGATGACAAATAGTTATAACTCGAATTTCGCAGAAATCCGTAACCGTCCGGCAGCACTTCCAGTACACCTTCGCCGTACATCAGGCCGTTCTGGCGAATACGCTCCTTGAGAATTTTGAAAACCAAATCCTGCTTCTTGAGAGCACTGTATTCTGTAATGTTTTCCTTCTTGGCAAGATCGTGCAGCTCTGCGACGGTCAGTTTCTGCAAATCCATCAAGTACAAGTTGCCTTTTTTAATCCGCTCGTATTTCGCGTGGGTGGATTCTTCCTCAAGTTTTTTGGCTCGCAGGGCTTCGTCCTCGGTCTTGGCGCCGGGGGCCTTCTCAGCCGTAGCCGTGGCCGAGTCGTTCTCTTGCTGTCCCGATACCTCGGGATTCGCTTGTTCGGCGGCAACTTGTTCTTCTGCGACGGCCTTTTTCTTTGCGGTTTTGCGTTTTTTTGTTGTCCCTTTCTCGGTTTTTGCAGTGGCTTTAGCCATGATCACTCCTTTTCCATTTGCGAGAATCTACGATTCCACAGAATAACTTTCCCGTAGGAATTCACTAAGATTTGAACTTTGAATAGAAATAAAACTTTTATATCAAAAACGAGTAACACTAATACGAGTGCTCTACGATAAGCCCCACTTACCCATAATGTAAGAGAAAATATCAGTTACTTGCCTGGCCAACGCCGAGAAGTCAGAATTGTTATCTACCGCATTATCGGCGATGGCAACCTTGTTGTCCAGAGAAATCTGAAAATTTTCTCTAATTTTAAGCTGATTTTCGTCAGAAACACCCATTTTTTTTGCCCTATCTACTCTTAATTGCCGTTTACAATCGACAAAAATGAGCTTATCGCAGCGTTTTGCCCAGCCAACTTCCACCAATAACGGCATATCCAGCACGATTGCCCTAACCTCATTTTGGCAGTTATATTGCTTTATAAGCTCCTCAGCCTGTCTCAGCACAAGGGGGTGAATTATCTTGTTGAGCGATGAGAGCTTGTCGGCGTCGGCAAAAACGACATCGGCCAATTTCTTGTGGTCAATTTTTCCTGCGGAATCCAAAATAATCTGTCCAAAAAGGCCGACTATTTTTTCTCTCGCAGCTTTTTCCTCAAGCAGGTCATGGGCAATTTTGTCAGCATCGATGACCTTACAGCCCAGTTTGGCAAACTCGGCCGCAACAGTGCTTTTGCCCGAGCCGACACCACCTATAATACCTATTATTGGTTTTTTCTTGGGATTGTCCACAGCTAAATAGCTTAATCACTTTCTGTGAAGCAGTCAAGTGGATTATTATTTTGGTGTAAAAGACGTTTTTTTGAGAGTTTTTTCTTGCTGTCCATTTGGTTGACCGCTAATATATAAATGACAATTGAATACTGAAGTTCACTGAACTTTTGGCGTTGCCATCGAAACCGGCAAATTTCGCGGTAAGCAAACGCAAAGAGGTCGGTGCCCCGTTATGGGGCACTGCTTGCGTGTTGCTTACAGGCCTTGCCGGGCCTCGATGGTGCACGATGTAGCGGTGCCCTTTTTCAATTCACGCATCGCGCATATCTAAAACGTTAATCCTGACAAGTTCATAGTCAGTAGTTGATAGTTCGCAGTTGACGAAGCACAAATCACGAGCCACGAGCGACGAACAAAATCCTCGGCGAGGCAAGCTGCCGGGCCTGACGGCTCGGGCGCCCTTGAGAGCTGGTGAGTTTAGCCACTTGAGGCCCGGCAGTGCCTTATTCGGGATATAGAAAAGTTTTTTGTTGACAGTATCTATGCTGCGAGTTCTATTTAAGTTGTTTGGCAGAGTGTTGAACAACACATTTTATAACTTTTTTGTGGAAGGAGTTTATCATGTGTAGGGGAAAAACATTTCTATTAACTGCTATTGTTTTGATTATGGCTTCAGTTGCCAACGCAGGGTTGGTGTTGACGGTCAACGGTCTTGACACATCAATGCCGATTGAGGTCAAAGCCGACGATATTATCATTGCAGTTGCCGGTCAAACTGACGAACAAAAAGAAAGTTATTCTGTGACTTGCGAAATGGGTGGCAAACTTGAACCGCTGCCGGAACCAAACACGCTGGCAGAGAAACCAAAAGAAGGCGATTATTTGTTTACCTTTGAAGATGAAGAATTAGGCCTGGCAATAGTCAACCTGACTGTAGGCGACCTACTCGACTACCAGCTTATTCTTTTTAAGATACCTGATGCAAACACGATTATCTTCGGCATAGATTCAGATGCGGTTCAAAACGAACCTGAACCAGAACCAAGCAAAGTTAGTGAAGTAAATGAACCTAACGAACCTAATGAGCCAGATATGCCACGATCCTCACTATTCGAGCCGACACGGGGGGAGCCCAATGAGCTCTTAATACATACTTTTCCTGTTCAAAGTGCTAATGATCCTCCGACTTCTCCTGTAAATTGTCCGAGCGACAACGTTAAACCTTATCATTTAGAAGGGTTTACTCTTTCTCCTATAGATGAGGGGAGACAGTCAGCCATGGGTGAAGGCAGCTATGTGGAGCTACAGGAAATCACTGATAGTCTTTTCCTCGATCCTAATGTAGTTTATTATGTCCCAAATCCTCCCTTGCTGATACACGGTATAGGCGAAGAAATTGATGTGGTAATTCCATCCGATACAACCATTATACTTGCGGAGGATTGGGATTATGGAATTGTAGTTTATGACAGTGCAAACGTGCATTTTGGTGAACCTGCACCGCAGCCCAATGAGCCTAATTTGATTTATGAGCCGAATGATGTAAACAATCCTGTTTTACCGGTTTGGATTGTCGGCGAGTCCGGGAGTCCTTTCTTCAATAATTTTTGTGGCATTTTTATTGACAGGACTGCGGGAACAAGATGTAAGCTGGATAATATTTATTTAAGCGGGTTCTATTATGGAATCCAAGTTGACCAGCAACTCGACTACCCACTATCGAATATTCATGCTTTAGGGTGTTATAATGGAATTCTAAGCTTCGGTGCTAACCCGCATTTCTCACAGCACCAGTTGAAAAAAGCTCCTTTTCTGGTATAACTTGTTTAGAAAAAACAAGTTAACAAAAAGAAAAGGAGCAATACAATGAAAACACACTGTAATCAAAAAACCCTCGAATTTCAAACA
>JAUVYQ010000109.1 GCA_030603035.1 Phycisphaerae bacterium
TTGGTCGAAGAAAGAGCTGAACCTGCTGAAGAAACTATATCCCAGCAAGGCGTCACAGGAACTGGCCGAACAAATTGGAAGGTCAGTATCGGCAGTACGATTGAGAATATTCAAATTGGGGCTTAAGAAAAGATCCAGATACGAGGACACCCACAGGGTTGTTGGCGGTGTGAAAGAGAAACGGTGCAGCAGATGCAAAAGATGGAAAGCCGGGAGCGAGTTCCACAGGGTGCGCACCTGCAGGGATGGTTTGGCGATATGGTGCAAGGAATGTGTTAGCAAGTCTCAGAAGCAGCGGTTGGCGGCGAGAAATTGAAGGCCCACAAGCAAGAACTATTCCCCAGATAACCCATTCAACAATGGACAAGACAGACATTATTCGCCTCGTAATCTGATTTCAGATAGAACATTGATTATATTGTTTTCGTGTAACACTCTATTTTTCTTACAGTACGACAGCGACAGTGTTAGACAGGATACTTTCGCCGTCTACATTGACAGCTATGATGCGGTATTCAAGTTTTTTTCCCTTCGCCTGTTGGACTAACGTGGCCTCTGTCATGATATAAACCATATTCACCAAGCAGAAAAATCAGCTCACCACGAAGGACACGAAGGTCACGAAGTTTAAGAACAAAGCGATTGATGCCGTTCTTGAGAATTTCTACATTAAAGTTAATTAAAAGCCCAACTTTGGCCGTGGCAATCTCAAACGCTCTCCGCAGGACGCCTATCGGCGGAAAATCGAGATTGCTTCGTTGCGTCCAGGGGCCGGACTTTCAGCGCTTCGCTCCTCGCAATGACAAAACCGAAGGGTTATTCGGATAGGCTCTTAATATGCTACAACTGGCATTTCATTTATGGCAGATAACGCCTCATCTGTGGCAAATCACGCTTCATCTGCGACATATTAAGCCTTATTTATTACGGATAACGCTTTATCTACGATAGATTAAACTTCATATATGGCATATCACACTTACTTTGTCATAGCTAAAGCCTACTTTTGCATAAAGTGAACCGCCTTAATGGAAAAGTCAACTGATGTCGTGGATATCGACAAAAGCATGGCAGGAAACATGTGTAACCAAAATGACCATTGTAGGCAGAGCCTTGCTGTCTTGCGAACGCAGGACTGTCAGAACTGTCCATGTCCAGAATGATCTCTTTGACAGGCCTGCGTTTATGAACTTTATCCACCCATTGACCCGGCTGGTTCATCAGGGCTTTGGGGTTTTGTGGTTGTGTGAGAATTTCCGTTTCAAATCCTGGCATCCGGCTGACAGAAGCTGCCGTTTTAATCATAAAAACGACCGCAAATTGTTTATTAAAGTTCTTCGCAACGCATTGCCAACTGACAAACAAACAGCTTGATTTAAGCGGGTGGGGACTTGTGCCTCGCCCTTTTTTTGTTAAAATTTTCTTGATTCAAAGGGATAATTCCCTTACATCTTGGCCTGTTTTGTGTTAGTTTATCTCTTGAAATAAGCTTGAATCTGTGCGATAATTACGGCTTAATTAAAGCTGGTTTTCAGCAATTATCTTGTTAATAGTCTTGATATAGGGGGCCCCAAACGCAATAAAAGGCGTTGGGCGACCCGGAAAGAAGGAAGTCAGAAGTGAAACCGGAAGTCATATCATCAACACTAAACAGGGTGGTAAATCATAAGCACCTCAGGAAACTATTGGCAAGGAAAATCGATGGTTACATCTATAAAAGTATAGTCAATGATGATTCAGAAGATTTAAAACAAGTGCAGTTGAAAAAATACCAGTTCTTGTCAGCAATGCTGCATTGTGTGATTAGAAACGTAGGTAAAGGCTACATTTCGAAGGAAGTTATAAAAAAAATCATCGATGTGTTAGTTCAAAATAATCTTATGGAGGGAGACCAAAGTTACGAGCAGGCCGTTGAAAAATTCACACAAAAATATGGCGAACCGCCTCCAAGTTTTATCGTCTTCTCTCCTACGCAGAAATGCAACTTAAAGTGCATCGGCTGTTATGCATCTTCAGCAGCAAATACCCTGGCCACGATACCTTATCCAATCGTAGATAGAGTAGTGGGTGAAGTCCACGACTCGTGGGGCAGCAGGTTTATGACTATCAGCGGCGGCGAACCTTTTATGTATAACAGCGAAGGTAAAACCCTCCTCGACATCTACCAGAAGTACGACGATATGTTCTTCCTCATATATACCAACGGCACACTTATTAACGAAGAAGTTGCCGAACGTCTTGCAAAATCGGCGAATGCTACGCCCGCAATTTCAGTCGAGGGATTTGAGAAAGAAACCGACCAGAGAAGAGGCGCCGGCACACACAAAAAAATCCTCAAGGCCTTTGAATGTTTGAGACAGGCCGGTGTGCCTTTCGGCATCTCCGTAACAGCAACAAGCAAGAATGTAGATGTCCTGCTGAAAGATGAATTTTATGATTTTTACTTTGGAGAACAAGGGGCCTGCTATATGTGGCAGTTCCAGCTAATGCCCATCGGCAGAGGCAAAGACGAAATGGATTTGATGGTCAATCCCGAAAAGAGAGTCCGGCTCTATAGGAAATGGGAAAAACTGCTCGACGAAAAGAAATATTGTCTGGCGGATTTCTGGAACAGCGGCGTGCTCACCAGAGGATGCATCGCCTATGGCAGAAGCGGCGGATACGCCTATATCGACTGGAACGGCAACGTAACGCCCTGTGCCTTCATTCCTTACTACGTCGATAATATCTACGATTTATACAGCAACGGAAAAACGTTGTCAGATGCAATGTTTTCTGATTTTATGAAAAATGGCCGAAAATGGCAGAGGGAATATGGCCTCGACAATTGCAAAAAACCGGGGAACTGGTTAATGCCCTGCTCCATAAGGGACCATTACGAAATTTTCAGAAATTCAGTTTTGCCGAAAGAGGCAAAACCCGAAGACAAAAAAGCCAGAGAAGCTCTGGAATCTGATGAATATTTTGAGGTGCTGAAAAACTATGACGAAAAGCTGCAGGGTTTAACTGAAAAAATCTGGGAGAATGAGTATTTAAATGTATAATGAATGCCCAACCGGCTGTACGGCTTTTGAAGTTAAATTTTCTTAATAAGGCCAGGGCGAAACATTTTCTCCGAAATTATTTTTGGAGGGTTTTTCAATTATGTCAAATAGTTACAGTTCCCTTTGCGACGATTTTTATCTCGATATGTATATTAATACCGAGCTCGACCTTCCGACCCAGCGCGACACCATCCTGGCCTTCTTCGAGCGGATACAAAAGGAATTCCCTTCTATGGGCTGCTTCTACCGGCGTGAAAAAAACGAGTACTGCCTGGAGGAAGACCGCAGCGCCGCCCAATACCGCTGGATTACGCTCGAAACAGACCGTATTGGCTCCGGAGTAGTTAATCCCTCAAACTTTGAAAGTGCTTATTGCCAGGATAGATTGGTGCTCGAGCTTGTCCCCTATATGCTCAGCGTGAGTCATCTTGATATCGATTCACTGGATGTTACTTTCGCTATGGATTTTGATTATGTAGGCAGTCACGATGAGGTCATCGCCGAGGCGCTATTGGCGCAGAGCGCCTTTATCTGCCTTCTGGACCTGCCTTCCGCCAGGCCTATCGGCTTTTCACCCGCGGCGGTGGTGGCACTATCCGACGATTGTCGTACTCAGGCCCGAATCAGCGTAGAGTCAAAAACAAGCGTCATAGAGAGCGGAAAACAAAAGTATAAGTCGGATGAGGCGATAAGTCTTTTCTTTACAATCCGTCAATACCCTTCGAGTACGGAAAAATTTGCCGCACTAAAATCTTTTGAGTATCAATGTCAGCTTATCGAGAAATTGATGGCTCAAAAAATAGTTCCTAACTTCGTCCGGCCTTTAACTGAGACAATCGCACAAAAACGATTAACGTAGATTTCAGGAAGAACCTTAAAATGGCTATCGAAGCACCGTATAGCAAACATAAAAAAACTAACCTTAAAATCTATATCGCTGTTTGTATTGTTTTTGCAATTTGGTTTGGGTATGATGGTTATTTTAACGAGAAGTTCAGGGAAAAACACAGCGATGCCAATGGCGCCCCGGATGGTACCCTGGTCTTCAATCAAAAGTCGCCGCCGTTCTTTATTGGTCTCGCAGCGCTTTTAGGTGCATATCTGTTTGCAATAAGGAACAGGAAGATTGTCGCCGACGAAAACGAGCTTATCATCAGCAATAAGGAGAGAATTGCTTACGATTCCATACAAAAAATAGACAGAACCTATTTTAAGTCGAAAGGACATTTTATTATCACTTACAAAAATAAAGACGGCAGGGAAGTCAATCGCAAAATAAGCGGTAGAACATACGATAATTTAGCAGCCGTTCTGGATGAGCTCGTGGCAAAAATCAGTTGAAAATAAGAACGTAAGATTCCTGTCATTGCGAGCCAACCAAAGATTGGCGTGGCAATCTCAACTGTACAGCAGTCGTTGCGTTAGAGATTGCTTCGCTGCGCTCGCAATGACAGAGAGCAGTCCCAGGGTGTACTTTTAGGAATTTAGTAAACAGACTCAAATGAATTCTTGTGTTGTCGGATTACAGTGGGGCGATGAGGGCAAAGGCAAGGTTGTTGATATTCTTGCCGAGCACAGCGATATTGTTGTCCGGTACAGCGGCGGTGCCAACGCCGGCCACACCGTTGTCGTAGGTGACAACAGGTTTGCTTTGCACCTCTTGCCCAGCGGTTCGGTTCGGCCGAATATTATCTGTGTAATCACAAATGCCGTAGTCGTTGACCCCGACACAGTTATAAAGGAAATCGATAAACTGGCCCAAAAAAATATTACGCTAAATGACCGTCTCTTTATAAGTGAGAACGCCCACCTCGTCCTGGATTATCACAAAAAAGAGGACCAATTACGCGAAGAATCCCTCGGCAAAAACAAACTCGGCACCACCATTCGAGGCATCGGCCCTTGTTATGCGGATAAGGTCGGCAGAAGCCATACCGTCCGTATGGCCGATTTAAGAGACCTCGAAAAGCTCAAAGCCAAACTGCAAACCATCGTGGAATATAAAAACAAAATCTTTGCCGCCCTTTATGACGCAGAGCCGATAAGCGCTGCCCCTCTCCTGGAGAAGTGTAAATCTTATGCCGACAAGCTCCTGCCCTTTATCACTGACACAACCGAATTTCTGCACAAATCAATTGCGGACGGTAAATCAATCCTGTTCGAAGGCGCCCAAGGCACACTGCTGGACCTGGACCACGGCACTTTCCCGTTTGTAACCAGCTCGAACTCAAGCGGGCTTGGTATGCCGGCCGGCTCCGGCGTGCCTGCCAAAATGGTTGATAAATTCATCGGCGTGGCCAAGGCCTACACAACAAGGGTCGGCGCCGGCCCATTCCCTACCGAGCAGGACAACGAAATCGGCCGGTACATCCGTGACGAAGGGCACGAATACGGCACCACCACCGGCCGGCCCCGGCGATGCGGCTGGTTCGACGCCGTAGCCGTATCCTACGCCGTAACCATTAGCGCTGTCGATTCCATAGCATTAATGCACCTCGACACACTCACCGGCTTGAAAGAAATAAAAATTTGCAGGGCGTACAAAATCAACGGAAAAGAAAAAAGCTTTTTCCCCGCAAATGCAGCCAGGCTCTCACAGGCGAGTCCCATTTACGAAACCGTCCCCGGCTGGGATGAGGACATAACCGAAGTGAACGATTTTCACAATTTGCCTTTGAACGCTCAAAACTTTATCATCCTTATCGAGGAAATGACCGGCAAACCGGTCACAATCATTGGCGTCGGACCAAAACGAAGTCAGACAATATTTAGATAAGCGCCTAAAGTTGAAAAAATAATTAACCGCAGAGAGCGCAAAGGAAAAGTTCAAAAATTAAAAAGCAAAATGACGAATAAAAGTTCAAAAAGAGATTGTCATTGCGAGGAGCGGAGCACTGAAAGTCCGGCCCCTGGACGGAACGAAGCAATCTCGGACTTTCGGTGCGTTGAGATTGCTTCGCTTCGCTCGCAATGACATTTTAAATTTAAAATTATGGTTTTTCACTTTTAGTTTTAAGTTTTTAGTTTTAATGCAGAGCTTCGAAGAAAAACTGAAAAAGACCGCCGAGCGCCTCGGCCTGATGCCCGAACAAGTTCCCCGTCATATCGCCATAATTATGGACGGCAACGGCCGGTGGGCACAAAAAAAAAGTCTGCCACGAGCTGAAGGACATCGCCAGGGCGGAAAGACAGTCGAGAAGATAGCTCAATACTGCGTCGATTTCGGCATCGAATCTCTGACTTTATATTCCTTCAGTATAGAAAACTGGGAAAGACCCAAAACCGAAGTCAACGGTCTTATGAATCTCTACACTCAATACCTCATCAGAATTCGTCCTACGCTGATGAAAAACAACGTAAAGCTGATTCACCTCGGCCGATTGGCGCAATTGCCCCCAGCGGTAAAAACAGAACTTGCAAAAACCATAGAAATCACCGCCGACAATACCGGTATGATACTTGCCCTGGCACTGAACTACGGTGCCAGAACCGAGATCGCAGATGCAGCCAAAAAAATTGCACAAGAATACAAAAGTGGCAAACTCCACCTCGAAGATATCGACGAACAGTGCGTAAGCCGGCATCTATACACCGCCGGCCTTGCCGAACCGGACCTTTTGATACGCACCGCAAATGAAATGAGGGTCAGCAACTTTCTGCTCTGGCAAATTTCATACAGCGAATTCTACGTTACAAAAACCCTTTGGCCGGATTTCAGAAAAGCAGCTCTGGAAAAAGCAATACTGGCCTACGCAAAACGAAACCGACGTTTTGGCACTATCAAAATGAGTTTGTAAACTACGAACTACGAACTCACAACTATAAACTAAAAGATGCTCAAATACAGATTGCTTTTGGGAACATTGATGACGATATTCTTTACCGCCGTCGTCATTTTCGATGGCTGGCTGGACGGCTCATTAACCGCTTCAGCAGCCGACGATGCTCCTGTACAGGGAACGTTTCTCTGTATTCTTGTTGCCGGAATAATAATCCCGGCCCAGTTCGAGCTGTCCAGACTCGCCGCGGCAAAAAACCTGAAGATTTTCATCCCTGTTTCAATTATCGCCTCGATTCTTTTTGCAGGTAGTTGGTATTGGCGGCAGCTTATAGAAGTTCCGCCGCAAATTTATCTATTTTACCTCTCTACCTTTGTGCTGTTGGCGTTGCTCTTATACCAGTACATACGTTATAGGACTTCAGCGGTGTTTGCTAATTGTGGAGCAAATTATTTTTCTATCGTCTATCTCGGGCTTTTAAGCGGTTTTGTGCTCGCCATCCGCCTCGACTTTGGTCTCTGGCCGCTGCTTATGTTTGTTTTTGTCGTAAAATCCGCTGATATAGGGGCTTATGCAATCGGAGCGCCATTCGGCAGGCACAAATTTTCGCCTAAAATCAGCCCTTCAAAGACGTGGGAAGGTATGGGCGGCGCCGTCGCTGCTGCAGTGATTGTTGCTATCATCTTTGCCAGAATATTTGGTATAATGTCCTGGTGGCTGGCAGTAATTTTTGGCCTTTGTTTTGCTTTTATCGGCCAGCTTGGTGATTTGGTCGAGTCGATGATAAAGCGAGACGCCGAGCAAAAGGATTCAGCAAACAATGTGCCGGGCTTCGGCGGAGTATTGGACATTATTGATTCGCCGCTGCTCGCAGCGCCGTTTGCGTATTTGTTCTTTATGTGCAGCTTTCGATAAAAGATTAACCGCCGAGAACGCAGAGGACGCAGAGAAAAATTATTAAAAATAAACTCGGCGAACTCTGCGATGAAAAGTTGTTAGAGGAAAACTTTGGAAGTTACCATACAATTAGATTCAGCTCACAAGCAGCTTGAGTTGTTCGGCCCTGCCGACAGTCATCTTCGTCTTTTGCGTCAATCCCTCGGCGTTCAAATCACCGCCCGCCAGGCCAATGTAATAATCACCGGCAAGGAAAGAAGTGTGAACAAGGCCGTTAAGGTTATCGACAGAATGCAAAAACACCTTATCAAACGCCGCTCGCTCACCACTGCAGATGTAACCGCTTTTATCGCTAAAGACAATTCCCCAATAACTGCCGAGGCCTGTGACGCCATTAGCGTCTATTCCCACAAAAAGATTATCGAACCATCCACCACCGGACAGCTAAAGTACGTCGAAGCAATGCTGGCCAACGACCTTGTTTTTTGTATAGGACCGGCCGGAACCGGCAAAACATACCTGGCCGTCGCAGTGGCAGTCTCAATGCTAAAGAAAAAGCAAATCAGGAGAATCGTTCTTGCCCGCCCCGCTGTGGAGGCAGGTGAAAAACTCGGCTTCCTGCCGGGCGATATACAGGCAAAGGTAAATCCATATCTTCGCCCCCTCTTTGATGCCCTCGAAGATATGATGGATTTCGCCCAGATGAAAAAATTTATGGAGCTGGATATCATCGAAATTATCCCGCTTGCCTTTATGCGCGGCCGAACATTAAACGAAGCCGTCATCATTTGTGACGAAGCCCAGAACACCTCGCCCCTGCAGATGCTAATGGTCTTGACAAGATTGGGCCACGGCTCCAAAATGATAATAAACGGCGACATAACGCAAATTGACCTGGAAACAGGCCAGAAAAGCGGAATGGTTGAAGCAATTACAACGCTGAGAAGAATCAAAGGGATAGCTTCTGTAGAATTAACACAGAGGGACATCGTACGGCATCGATTGGTTCAGAATATCGTACGGGCCTA